>JANNJB010000783.1:0-6642 GCA_031405615.1 Vicinamibacteria bacterium
ACATTTCTGACCGCGAGTCGCTCACCGAGGTGGTGACCGACAGGATGCGATCGGCCCCCGGCACGCTTCGGGCGGCCTCCTCGATGGCCTTCGCCAGGTCGCGGCGACGGCTCGCCGTCACGGTTCCGTAATCGGGATCCGCGAACTCCAGGTCGACGGTCGGTCGGTTTTCGTAGAGGGAGGGATCGGGCAGAGTTCGGAACGGGTCCTCGGACAGAGTCCGCGTCATCGCCACCGCGTCCGCGATGAACGGGTCGATCGCCTGCGTCCGCAAGTCGCTCGTGCTGACGGAGGCGAAGCGGCCGTCGACATAGAGACTCAGGGCGAGGCCTCGTGTCGTGGACTCGGTCACCTGCTCGATCGCGCCGTCCCGCCACTGGACCGCCACCTCGCGGACCTTGCCGATGCGCGCCGCGACGCCCTGGGCGCCCGCGTTCCGCGCCGAATTCACCGCGTTCCGCGCCACCGCGCGAAACTCTTCGCTCACTGTCTCTCGAGTTGTCATGTTGGGGTTTGGGGTAGGCTCAGCGGTCGCTTCGCCCGCCGACCGTGATCGAGGCGACGCGCACGGTGGGAATACCCTGCGAGACCGGAACACTCTGGCCGTCCTTGCCGCAGGTCCAGCCGCCCTGGTCGATGGTGAGGTCGTCCGCCACCATGTCGATCTGCTCGAGAACCCGGGGGCCGTTGCCGATAATGTTGACGTCCTTGATCGGCCGGGTCAGTCTTCCGTCTTCGATGAGATAGCCGTTCTTCACGTAGAAGGTGAAGTCTCCGGCGCCGATCTGGACCTGGCCGTTCGTGAAGTTGGTGCAATACAGGCCCTTCTTCACCGAGGCGATGATCTCTTCCTTCTTGTGCGGCCCGGGCAGCATGTAAGTAGACCGCATGCGCGGCATCGGGGCGTACTGATAACTCTCACGGCGGCCGTTGCCGGTGGGCTTGACCCCGTAGTGTTTCGCGGAAATCGAGTCGTGGAGGTAGGTGGTGAGGACGCCGTCCTCGACCAGATTTGTGCGTCCCACCGCGTTGCCTTCATCATCAATGTTGATCGAACCGCGAGCCCCCTCCTCGGTCCCCTCGTCGACGATGTTGATGAAGGGATGGGCCACCTTCTTGCCGATCTTGTCCGCGTAGATCGAGGTGCCTTTGCGGGCGAAGTCGGCTTCCATGCCGTGGCCGATGGCTTCGTGGAGCAGGATGCCGGAAGCGCCCGCGCCAAGGACCACCGGCATCTCGCCCGCCGGGGCCTGAACGGCGTCGAAGAGGATCATGGTTCGATCCACCGCTTCCTTCACGATGAGATCGAGCCGGTCCTGCGAATAGAAAGACATGTCGCGGCGCGCGGCCACCCCGTAGGTGTTCTGTTCGCGCTCGCCGTTCTTCTCCGCCACGCAGCTCAGGTAGAGCAGGGTCATCGGCTGGGTGTCCTCGACAATCCGGCCGGTGGAATCCGCGATCAGGATCGACGACACCTCGTCGCCGAACGTGATGTTGACCTTGCGGACCGCATCGTTCATCGAGAAAGTCTTGTCGTTGAGACCGGTCAGCAGCGGCAGCTTCTCCTCGGGGCGCACGTCGTCCCATCGACGCGTCGTGGCGTAGCGGGAAGGCAGACCGGTGGTCAGGTGGAACCGCTGCGGCCCGTCCGTCCGAGTCCCTTCGGCGATGGTGGCGGCGGTGCGCGCGGCCTCCCGGATGCTCTCGACGCTCAGGTCCTCGGTGAAGGCATAACCTGTCTGGTCGCCCTTGACCACCCGCACGCCCACCCCGAGTTCCGTGCCCTTGAAGGCGCGATTCACCGAGCCGTCTTCAAGCACGAAGTTGTGAGACACGCGGTGCTGGAAGAAGAGGTCGGCGTATTCTCCGCCCTGGGAGAGTGCGGCCGCGAGGGCCTCGCGGATGAGCTTCTCGTCCACGCCGAAGGCCGAGAAATACGTGGGTCCAAACGTCGGGCCGGCACTGCCGGGGGGCACTAGGAGTGAGTCGGCGGCGGGGCTCTGCGGGGTATCGGTCATGACTTTCGGGCCCGCGGTCTCGCGGAGGTTTGGAGCACTCGGGGCGTGTTCTTGAGGACTTCGTCGACGAAATAGGTGGAAAGGCCGATGCCGCTTCGATAGTCGAGCGCGCGATCGAGGTCGCGGCGCGGAACCAGCGCCTGGACCTTCG
This sequence comes from Vicinamibacteria bacterium, assembly GCA_031405615.1. GTDB lineage: Bacteria > Acidobacteriota > Vicinamibacteria > Fen-336 > JAGNNV01 > JAGNNV01. The sequence goes on from JANNJB010000783.1 coordinate 2,170, forward strand.
GGTCGGCGCATGCGATGTCGCAGAAGGACCGGTCTTCATCGCGCGATCGGCGCGACAGACCAAGAACATACGCGTGAGCGGCGTCCCGGCCCATCTTTTTCGCGAGAACCATCATGAGGGCCTCGGACAAAACCGCGCCGCCGGTGCGATCGAGATTGCGCAGCATGTTCTTCGGCTTCACGATCAGCGTTTCGAGCACCCGCCCGAGCATCTCGAGCTGGGCTCCGAACAAAAGCGAGATCTCCGGCCCGAACGACCACAAGGTTTCGCCCTGGCGGTGATCGTCTTCCCATTCGCAGTGCACGTAGTCGAGAACCGCGGTGGCCCGGGCCTTGATGAGCCGGAAGAGGAGAACCACCGATCCCGACGCCACCGGATTGAGCTTGTGCGGCATGGCCGACGAGCCGACCTTGCCGATGCTGAACTCGCAAAGCTCGTCGATGTCGGTCTGCTGATGGTTGTAGATCGCGGCCGCGATCTTGGAAAGGGTCCCCGATATCGAGGAGAGGATCAGGAAGAACTCCGCGAAACGGTCGCCCGCGGTTTTGGTGGGAATGAGCGGATATAGAAGGCCGAGGCGGGCCGCGAAACGCTCCTGGATCCTGAGCCCGACCTTCCCGGTCGCGGCCATGGTGCCGACCGCACCCCCGAACTCGCAGACCAGAACGCGCTTCTCGCTTTCCTGAAGCCGCTCGCGTTGCCTCCGTACGTCGTCGATCCACACCGCCACCTTGTAACCAAGGGTCACGGGAATCGCCTGCTGCCCGTGCGTCCTCGCGGCCATGAGAGTGTCGCGGTGCTTTCGCGCGAGGGCGACGAGCGCGCGCTCGATCCGGTCGAGACCGTCGTACACGACGCGGTAGGTGGCCTGGATCTGGAGGGCCGAGCCCGTGTCCATGATGTTCTTCGAGGTGGCGCCCCAGTGGACCCATTGCGCCGCACTCTTGGGAAGGCGAGCGCGCAAGGCGTTGACGAGGGGAAGGATCGGATTCCAGGTCTGGTCGAACTCGGCCCGCATGGAGCCCAAATTGATGTTGCCGACTTTCGCGGCCTTCGCGATCGCCCGCGCGGCGTTCTTTGGCACGATCCCGCAATCGGATTCGGCGAGGGCAAGGGCCGCCTCGCAATCGAGCCACGCCTGGACCATCGCGCGGTCCGACCAGATCGCCCGCATGGCCGCGGATCCGTAGCGATCCTTGAGATAGAAGGAGTCGAAGGCCGAAGCGCCCGCGACCGCAGGGCCGGCCGGACTGCCCATGGCGTCGAGGATTCCCGCTCCGGTTCCGCGCATCGTCATGCCTTGGTCGGCGCCGGCGTCGCGAGGCTGATCAGGTAACCGATCACGAACACCGCGACCGCGCCGATGACGTTCCACCACAGGAAGTGGATCTTCGTGGTGGTGGCCACGAAGGCCACGACCCCCATTCCGGCGAACAGGCCGAGCGACGCCCCGGTGCCGTTCGCGCGCTTGGTGAGGATCGCCAACATGAACACGCCGAGGATCGAACCGTAGAAGTAGGAACCGAAGCGGTTCACCACCTCGATCGCCGAACCGAGGCGGCCCGCCTGCATGGCGATGAGCACCGCGAAACCTCCCCAGAAGGCGGTGAAGGCGCGCGAGAGCATGAGGTCCCCTGCGTCCGATCCCGAACCAGGAGCGCGGAAGCGACGCACAAAATCGATCATGCTGGCGGTGGCGAGGGAGTTGAACTCGCCGGAAAGCGTCGACATCGCGGCCGCGAAGATCACGGCGATGACCAGACCCACCGCACCCATCGGCAGTTCGTTCAGGATGTAGGTGAGGAAGATGTAGTTGTTGTCGCCGTAACCCTGATCACCCGTGGCCTTTTTGTAGACATCGACCACCCCATTTCGCGCCTCGGTGAACTCTGCCTGTGCGGCCACGAGCGCAGCACCGTCCCCTTCGCCCCCCTGCCGTCGCGAGTCACCAAATGCGACCGCCGCGGCTTTGCGGGCCTCGAACGCCGCCGTGTACCGCTCTTCCGCGGGCCCGAGTTCGGGAGGCGCCGCATCGCGCAGTCGCGTTTCCGCCACCGGGTTGAAGAGCGCCGGGGGTTTTTCGAAATGGTAGAACACGAAGACCAGTGCGCCCGTGAGGAGGATCAGGAACTGCATGGGCACCTTGAGGAAGGCGTTGAACAGCAGCGAAAGGCGGCTCTCCTTGAGCGACGAGCCCGAGAGGTAGCGCTGCACCTGGCTCTGGTCGCAGCCGAAGTACGACAGCATCAGGAAGAGGCCGCCGATGAGGCCGCTCCACAGCGTGTACGGCGTCTCGAGGTTCGTGTCGAAGCTGATGGTGTTGAGCCGTCCGTTCGCCTGGGCGAGACCGAGAGCGTCGCGGAACGAGAAGGTCTCGGGCAGATTCCAGATCGCGATGAAGAAACACATGAAGATCCCGAACCAGATGATCCCCATCTGCACCACATCGGTCCAGATCACGGAACGGTTGCCGCCCTTGAGCACGTACAGAATCGTCCCGCCCGCCATCATGAAGATGGTCGTGGTTTCGGAGAGGCCGAGGATCGTGGCAAGGACGATCGACGGGGCGTACAGGGTCACTCCCACCGCCATGCCCCGCTGAAGCAGGAAACACAGGCTCGTGAGCGTTCGGGTCTTGAGGTCGAACCTTCGCTCCAGGTACTCGTAGGCCGTGAAAACCTGGGCGCGGTAGAAAAACGGCACCAGGGTGACGCACAGGATGACCATGGCGAAAGGCAGCGCGAAGTACACCACGAGGAAACGCATGCCGTCGGTGTAGGCCTGGGCCGTGGTCGAGATGAAGGTGATGGCCGAAATCTGCGTGGCCATGACCGAAAGACCAACCGCCCACCAGGGCATTTCGCGTCCAGCGAGGAAGAAATCGTCGAGCTTCTTGTTGTTCCGGCCCACCCAATAGCCGAGGACAACGATCCCCGCGAGATAGGCGAAAAGGACCGTCCAGTCGAGGGTCGACATTCCGCGCGAGCGCCTAGTAGGGGAACCGCGAGAAGAGGTAGATCAGGATCATGACCAACACGTTGGCCACGATGACCGAGGCGTAGATCGCGCGCCAGGTGCCGAAGATCGGGACGCGCCCGGTATCGGAGTTGTCGTCGCCGGTAGGGAGCATGTGCGGGCGATGTTACCTGCCGCGTCCGCTCCGACTTGCTTCGAACCGACCCGTCGCGCTCCGCATTTGTTTCATCTACAATTCTGACCCGAGAGATCCCACATGGTCACTGGCTTCAACACCGACGTCAAGTACAAGGGCGTGACGTACCACGTCCAGACCGAGGACAAGGGCCCGACCACGCCCATGGTCCTGACCCTCATCTACAAAGGCGGTGAGATCCTCGGGGCCAAGCGCTTCCACTACAAGGATGTGCCCGAGGCCCAGGACGACAAGGGCCTGGCCAAGCTGATGGAAGACATTCATGCCGCGACCATGAATGAAGTGAAGCAGGGCCGCTACGCGCCCCAGGACGACAAGACGGTGATCGAGGATCTCTCCCTTGACCAGCTCGTCCTCGCCTATCTCGCCTCGCGCGCGGCCGCCTCTCCGGCGCGCTGAACCTTTGCCCGACCTCGCGGTCACGGTGAACGGGATCGCGACCGCGTGCCCCCAGGGTCTCTCGGTCGATCAGTTGCTGGTCCGGCTCGAGCTTCCGCCCGACCGGGTGGCGGTCGAGCGAAACCGCCAGATCGTTCGGCGGGATCAGCGCGCTCACGTGAGGGTCGAGGACGGGGACAGCTTCGAGATTGTGACCTTCGTCGGCGGCGGCTGAGTCGCCTTCGCTTCCGAGCACGCCAACCCCCGTCCCCCGGGCTAAGATCCGGCTGACAGTCCGTTGCCCACCACGAGAGGACGCTCCCCATGCCTTATTTCGAACTCGATCCGCTGCTCAACAAGATGCTCGACTTCGCGCCGGGGATCTCCGACTTGAACATGTCGGTGGGCCGCCCCCCCCAGGTCGAACTCGACGGCCAGCTCAAGGCCGTCGACTACATGGGCATCGACAAACTCTCTCCGTACCAGACCGAGCAGATCGCGATGAGGCTCATCGCGGGCAAGCGGGATGTGGCGGACAAACTGGTGAAGACGGGCTCCACCGACCTCTCGTATTCGCTGTCGGGACGCACTCGTTTCCGCGTGAACGTCTTCGCTCAACGCGGCACGTTCTGCGTGGTCATGCGCGTCATCCCCAGCAAGATTCCGACCATCGAGCAGCTCGGCATTCCTCCCGTGCTCGGCGACATCGCCCACGAACGGAACGGGATCGTGCTCGTGACCGGCCCGACCGGCTCCGGCAAGTCGACCACCCTCGCCGCCATCATTCCGAACTTCATGCGTGACGGCAAGTGAGTTGAGCGGATGCCATACTGGACCATCAACGTAAACTCAGGGGCCGGGCTCGGCTTGCGTTTTGGTGTGCCGCTCGTAGGCATTGACAATACGTTGCTCCAAAGGATGGC
>JANNJB010000784.1:0-1617 GCA_031405615.1 Vicinamibacteria bacterium
GCTTCAAACGGGGCCCGGGTGTCGGGCAACAGGGCATCCGGGCTCCTTTCGTTCTTCGAGGCCGCGAGTAGCGCGCCGCTCACTCGAACGAGGACGGGAAACCGAGGCCGTCCACGACCGCGAAGTACCGCCCGCCTTCGCGCGCGCGGTTCTTCACCCACAAAACGAAGCTCGCGGAGCCGCTGCGTGTGATTCCGGACGGGGCGAGGCGCAGTTCGCGGAGGAGTGCTTGAGGGTCCGTCACGGAGGGCGAAACGCCGGGCTTGAGGGCCAGAAGGACTTCGCGCGTCACCTCGCCGGGCTTGAGGGCAAGATCCCTCGAAAGCGGCGCTAGAGCCATGTCCCGTCCGTCGACCTTGCGGGCCGGAGACACCACCCGGCTGTCGCCCACCTCCACGACCCGGCTCCCCGTCCTCGGCGTGGCCGCGCAACCCGCGATGGTCTGGTCGGAGGCGAGAACGTCAAAGGCCACATCCGCCCGAAACCACTTGCCGGTTCGTGGCTCGAGAATCGAAACGCCGGTGATCGCGACATCGGCGTAGGCCTCGGACTTGTTTCGGAGAAGGCGATCGTAGACGTCGGGCGGCGTGTCCTCCAGGTCGTTGATGGACAGGCCCTCGAGGACTTTGACCAGAGCCAGGAAGTTGAGCCGCGTCAGCTCGCGGAAGCCGCCGCCCTTCGGAAAGCCGCCGCTTTCGATGAGGACGACGGGCGTTCCCCATGCGGTCACGTTGTCCCCGAAGGCGCGCGGGTTCCAGTCTTCGTCGTAGCGGGCGATTCCGCCCGGAATCATCGGAGAGAGAGTCCTCGCGATCTCGCTCGCCACCCGCTTCGCCCGGAGCCGTCCCGGCGTGAGGGTTCCCTCCGCGTCGCCTGCGACCGCGAGCAGAGAGATCGAGGACAAGACGCCGGTCTCGCCGACCGTGATCCGCCGGCCCTGGTCGTGCAGGTTGAAGCCGAGGATGGGCGAGAAGCGATCGCGGATCGACTTCAGCAGGATGCCCTCGGGAGTGGTGAGCATCAACGCGTCACGGTTGATATCGATGCCCTGCAGGTTGCGTCTCTCGTAGAGCGCCGCCCCGTCCGGATTCAGCATGGGAATGATGCGCAGCGTGAAGCTGGCGAGGATCTTCGCGATCTCCGGCCTGGCCGATTCGCGCGCGAGGTAGTCGATGAGGTCGAGCACCGCAGGGGTCGCCGAGGGTTCGTCGCCGTGCATCTGCGACCAGAGGAGGATCGACTTCGGCCCTCGACCGATCGACACCAGGCGGATGTTCTTCCCGCCGAAAGACGTCCCGATGACCTCGGTCCTGACGTGGCCGGGGTGGCGGGCCGAGAGCCGATCGATCTCGGCGCTGACCATTTCCGGGGTCAGGCAGGGCGCTTGTGCGGTGACGAAACGATGACTTTCATGCTCCCTGGCAAGGCTCCTGGGATCAAGTCGCGGGACAGGGGCTCCGCCCTGAACGGCGAGCCCGAATGTCCCCGAGGTCAGCCTCACCTTTGCCTTGATGATCTTGCCCATCAGATTCTTGACCGCGGGTGCGATCACCACGTCGACGAACTGGCGGTAGGCGCTGAAGGTCGCCGTCACCTTCAGCGAGCCCGGCGACGGGC
>JANNJB010000785.1:0-6898 GCA_031405615.1 Vicinamibacteria bacterium
CCGGGGTTGAGTTGTTCAAGACCAGCGGGGGAGCCCCGACGCTGGTGAAGGATCTCAGGAACTTTTATGGATCCAGCCCCAACCACCTGGCTCCGCTCGGCAACCAGCTCTATTTCGGCGCCACCGACAACACCGGCTACAAGCTCTTCCGGACGGACGGAACGGCCGCGGGGACCGTCGAAGCGACTCAGGGCTCTGAATTGTTTGGCAGCGCCACATCGCTCGTCAACGCGGGATCGAGACTGTACTTCTCCGCCTACGACGCGATACGGGGGGTTGAGCTTTGGACGACCGACGGAACCAGCGAGGGCACGCGCCTGGTCGCCGACCTGCATCCGACCCTTTCCTCGTCCCCGGCAAACTTGACCATGGTCGGCGGCGTTGCCTACTTCACGGCCACCGATGGGGTCAGCGGCGTCGAGTTGTGGAAAACCGACGGCACCAGCGTCGGCACCGTTCAGGTGGCGGATCTCAACCCCGGGCCGGCCTCGTCGTCCCCCGCGGCCCTGCTCGCCTCGGGCGGCCGACTGTATTTCACGGCAACTGACGGGATCGGTCCCGTCACGCTCTGGAGCACCGATGGAACGCCGGGTGGAACGACCCAGATTCGCGACGCTTCAAGCGGCGCAACACTCACCGCACCCTCCGCGATGGCCGACGCGAACGGCACGCTCATCTTTCAGGCAAGCGATGGCGTTGCGGGCGCAGAGCTGTGGAGCACGGATGGGGCGTCGGGATTCGCGTTCCAGATCCAGGACATCAACGAGGGCCCCGGGTCCTCGTCGCCCACGTCTATCAAGTTCACGGCGGGCCGCCTCTATTTCGCGGCCAATGACGGAACCAACGGCAGCGAGTTGTGGACGCTCTCGAATCAGGCGCCGGTTGCCTTCGCGGGGGCGGATCAAGCCGTCGATGAAGGAGTCTCGGTCACGCTTTCCGGATCCGGCTCGACCGACCCCGACTCCGATGCGCTGACCTTCGAGTGGCGTGACAGCAATGGGGAACTTCTGGGTCGAGGGGTGGAGATATCGCCCGTGCTTGAATCCGGGGAGCAGACAATTACGTTGATTGTGCGTGATGGCTACGGCGGCCTCGCCATGGACGACGTGACCATCGCCGTGCGCCCGAGCGTGGACCTTGCCATCGAGGTGTCAAGCGTGCGAGAGGGGAGCGGCAGCATCGCTGTCGACGCCAACGAAATCTGCGCCATCCCACCGGGGGGCGTCCTCACATGCACCTACTCCTACGCTGTCGACAGCGTGGCTCATCTCGTCGCCACTCCGGCCGCCGACTCGGTCTTCGGAGGCTGGACGGGAGCTTGCGCATCTGCCGGGACGGCCCTCACCTGCGACGTTTCCATGAGCGAGGCCGCCTCCGTGGGCGCGACGTTCCTCGGCCCGTACACCCTGACCATGGAGGCCGTCAGTTTCGAGAACGGTGTCGGGTCGGTCTACGTCTCCACGGGCAGCGGCGTCACCGCGCAGTGCGACGCGGTCACCGGCGTCACCACCACCTGCACGATGCGGGTCCGGCCCGGCGACCTGGTTCTGGTCGGGGCGACGCCCCATGGCCTTTCCATCCTCAATTCGATCGAGGGCTGCGTGGCCGATCCGATGGATCCAAACGGCGCCGGATGCGCGCCAATCACGATGGACGTGCCGCAGACGATTCGCACGACGTTCCGCGGCCCGCAGACTCTGACCATCGAAGCGGTGAGTTTCGAGAACGGCCTGGGCGAGGCCTTCGCGTCGAACGGTCTCGGCATGACCCTCTCGTGTCCGGGTGTTGCCGGGACGACCTCGACCTGCACAATCCCCGTCCGCGTTGGCGACGCAATCTCCTTCTCCGGCATTCCCGGGGCGCTATCGGTTCTGAACTCGATCGTTGGTTGCGTGGCCGATCCATTCGATCCCAACGGAGCGGGTTGTTCCCCGCCGCTCGTGATGACCGGGCCGAAGACCATCTCGGCGACGTTCCGCGGTCCCCAGACGCTCACGATTGAAGCGGTGAGTTTCGAGAACGGCCTCGGCGAGGCCTGCGCATCGAACGGCCTCGGCATGACCCTCTCGTGTCCGGGTGTTGCCGGGACGACCTCGACCTGCACAATCCCCGTCCGCGTTGGCGACGCAATCTCCTTCTCCGGCATTCCCGGGGCGCTATCGGTTCTGAGCTCGATCGTTGGTTGCGTGGCCGATCCATTCGATCCAAGCGGAGCGGGTTGTTTCCCGCCGTTCGTGATGACCGGGCCGAAGACCGTCTCCGCGACGTTCCAGGGTCCCCAGTCGCTGGGCATCTCCTTCGCGGGCGATGGCACAGGCGAAGTCATCGTGACCTCGGTGGGCACCTGCGTCAACGCGCAGACAACCTGCGCCTTCCCGACCCGCGTCGGCACCGTTCAGCAGATCGAAGCGATGCCTTCGGCCGACTCCTTGTTCGTGTCGTGGGGCGGCGCCTGCGCGGGCCAGGGGCCCGTCTGCTCGGTCACCATCAGCGATGACGCGAACACGCAGGCCAACTTCGTTCTTCGCAATCATCCTCCGATCGCGAACGCCGGCGGACCGTACACGGGCGTGCGGAATCAGGCGATCGTCTTCAGCGGCGCGGCATCGACCGATCCCGAGCCCGACACGCTGACGTATTCGTGGGACTTCGGCGACGGCTCGCCCGCGGGAACGGGCATCGCCCCCACGCACGCCTATACATCCACGGGTACGTTCACGGTGACGCTCACGGTAAACGACGGCACGGTGAACTCGACCGCGGCCACCGCGACCGTGACGATCTCGAATCAGGCGCCCACGGCGAACGCAGGCGGCCCGTACGCAGGCGTTCGGAATCAAGCGATCACGTTCAGCGGCGCGGCATCGAACGATCCCGATGGCGACACGCTCACCTACACTTGGGACTTCGGCGACGGTTCGCCGTCGGGCTCAGGTGTGGCTCCGACTCACGCCTACGCGACCACGGGCACGTTCACGGTGACGCTGACGGTGAACGACGGCACGGTGAACTCGACAGCGGCCACCGCGACCGTCACGATCTCGAACCAGACGCCCACCGCGAACGCGGGCGGCCCATACGCGGGTACCCGACTCGCGGCCATCAGTTTCGCCGGCGCAGCGTCGACTGACCCCGACGGCGACGCGCTCACCTATTCGTGGAACTTCGGCGACGGCGGCGTCGCCATCGGCCCCACGCCCACCCACCTCTACGCCGCGACGGGAACGTTCACGGTGACGCTGACCGTGAACGATGGCACGACCAACTCCGCCCCAGCCACGTCCACGGTGACGATCACGAACGTGACGCCCACGGTGGCTCTTACCGGCCCCGGTTCCGGCGCGGTCTTCCACGCCCCGGCAAGCGTCACGGTTTCGGCCGACGCGGCTGATGCCGATGGTGGTGTCGCGAAGGTCGAGTTCTACGCGGGAGCGGTAAAGATCGGTGAAGCGCTCGGCGCGCCCTATCAGGTCCTGTGGCCGGCCACGGTCCCAGGGGCCTACACGCTCACGGCGGTGGTGACGGACAGCTCGGGAGCCACGGTTGGCTCCGTGCCGGTGAACGTCCTCGTCAATGCCCCGCCGACGGTGGCACTCACCTCACCCGTGGACAACGCGCAGTTCGCATCGCCGGCCAGCATCACGCTCACGGCCTCGGCGGCCGACGGCGACGGCACGATCGCGCAGGTCCAGTTCTTCCGCGGAGCCACCAGCCTTGGCATCGACAACACCGCTCCCTATTCCGTCACCTGGACGGGCGCCACGATTGGCTCGTACCAGCTCACCGCGGTGGCAGTGGACAACCGCGGAGCGATCGTGACGTCGGCCCCGATCTCGGTGAAGGTGACGGCGACACTCGCATTCACCGACGATTCCTACGTGCGGGCCTCGTCGTCGAACTCCAGCTTCGGCACGGCCACGGAACTGACGGTGCAGCAGGGAAATTCGAACAGCAACATCCGCTGGACGTACGTGAAGTTCGATCTCAGCACCATTCCCACGGTCACGAACGCGAAGGTCCGCCTCTTCGGACGGGTGAGCGCCACCACCACCACCGCCATCAACACCGCGGCGTATTCGGTCGTCGACACGAGCTGGACGGAAACCGGCATCAAGTGGAGCAACAAGCCCGCGACAGGAACCACGGCGCTCACCACGGTGGCGATCGTGAACAACTCGACCACCGCAAGGTGGTACGAGTTCGACGTGACCGCCCACCTGCAAGCGGAAAAAGCCGCGGGCCGGAACGTAGTCACGCTGGCGTTCAAGAACCTCGCGAACAGCACGCCTTACGTGACGTTCACGTCGAGACAGGGAACGGCTGCGAACCGGCCTCAGGTGTTGGTGGTTCCGTAGGGCATTGCTGGTTTCAACGCAAGGGAGACGCGAACGTTCCTCCCTTCGCTACCGCTTCTTGGCCCTGTCCTGCGAGCGGCGCTCGGCCTCGGCAAGCAAATCTGACGGCGTAGTCGCGAGGGCAGCAGCGATCTTGCCGAGAGTGTCAACGGTCGGGCTCTTGATCCCTCGTTCGATATGGCTCACCGACGTCCGGTGAAGTCCAGACTGGAAGGCCGCGTAATCCGTTTCGCGGTCGGCGGATTACGGGGCACGCGCAGCGTGCCCCTACACGCCCGGTTTTCGCGGTTGAACTGTAGGGGCACGCTGCGCGTGCCCCGCAGACCGCAGGCATTCCGCGCCGTTCCGGTTCCGCGATGCCGCGCTCTCACAAACTCCGAAGGGCCTGGCTTGGGTCCACCGCGGCAGCTCGGCTCGCCGGCAGGTAGCAGGCGCAATACGCGGAGAGGATCAACGGGATTGGCACCACGAGCAAGGTCCAGGGGTCAACAATACTGATGTCAATGTCCGTGTAGGAGCGGAGGATCGATCGCCCCACGAGGCCCATGAACATCCCGAGGACCAGGCCTTCGAAGACCGGGCGGGAGCCGTCCAAGAGGACCATTCTCTTGATTTGCATCGCACTCGCTCCAAACGACATGCGAACGCCGATCTCACGGGTCCTCCGGGAGACGATGTGGGTCTCGATCCCGAACAGCCCGACCATGGCGAGCAGCAGGGTCACCACTCCGAGCCCGACTGCCCACAGCCCAAGAGCCCTCAGGAACTCCCAGCGACCGGCGAGGACTTCGCGGCCGGCGCCGATCAGGGCAACCGGCAGGTCCGGGTCCGCGCGGTGGAGCGCCGCTCGAAGAGCCTGGACGGCTTCGTCCGCGCGCCCGCGCGAGCGGACGGCGATTGACAGGAACGGATCGTAGCGTTGGGTGAGGGGGAGATACACAAGGCCGCGCTGTGGATCGAGAAGGCGTCCCACATCCGTGTCGGCGGCTACCCCGATCACGGTGGCGCCCGACGGTTCCCCGCGCAGGATCAGTTGCCGCCCGGCAACCTCGATGGTTCCGAACATCTTGCGCGCGGCGAGCTCGCTCAGCACAACCACCGGCGCGCCGTCCATACGATCCCGGTCGTCGAACCCGCGCCCGCGAAGTATCCGGATACCCAGCGTTCTGAAGATTGAGGGAGTGGCGGCGATCGCGGTGACGACGTAAGCGTCGCGCGGGTCCTGTCCCTTCACATCGGGATTCGACAGGCCGACACGAAGGCCGCTGCGAATCCCGAACGGCATGCCGGTGGATGCAGACACCTCTTCGATAGCCGAGTTCTTCTTCGCCTCCTCGAGCACGCGGTCGAGCGCTTGCCGAACCCGCCCCTCGCTCCAGCCCTGCGCCTCGAAGTTGAGCACCGCGACGCCAAGCCGGCTCATCTCGATGCCCGGGTCGTGTTGCGCCTCCTCCACGATGTACCGGACGAACATCGTGGCGATGATGAAGAAGGCGGCGGATACCGCCACCTGCCACCGCAACAACCGTCCCTGGCGGGCGGTCCGAGGGCTGCCCAGGCCGGAAGCGCCATCCGTGAGTTCGCCCAGGAGGTTGCGCGTCTTCGTGAGCTGAAGCGCCGGCTCCAGCCCGAACACGGCGAGGGAGAACAACAATGAGACCGCCGCGATTCCGAGTACGGTCGAGTTGAGAGTCGGTAGGATCGTGAGGGTAAGGCGCTCGACTCGCGAGAACTCGATGGCAAACTCGGTGTTCATCACCGCGCAAAGCCCTTGAAAAACGGCGCCGGATGCCAGGGCGCCGGCGGAAGCGAGGAGGAGGCTCTCCGCGCATTGTTCCCGGACCAGTTGCCAGCGAGAGGCGCCCAGGGCGCTCCGGACAGCAATCTCCTGCCGTCTCTTCGTTCCGCGGGCCAGGACCAGATTCGCCAGGTTGGTGCACGCGACGACCAGCACCAGTCCGATGAGCGCCATCAGGCTCAGCCCGAGTCGACGCAGGGCGTTGTCCTCTTTGTTAATCGCCGCGGCTGATTTCGCTCTCCATGGTCGTTCCGTGAGGGCGGGGCCATTCGGCCGGGTCCAGACTGGGAAAGCGGCGTCCAGACGCGCGCCGATCACGGCCAGTTGAGCCCCCGCGGCGGCGACGTTCACCGAAGGAGCGAGGGTGCCAAAGACCACCAGCCGGCGTTGGTCGCGCGGCCGCACGGTTGGAGAGGGCGGAGTCGTATTCAACAGGCCCTCCACACGGTGGTGAATCCAGACCTCGGTGCTGCTGAATCCGCCGTTGATGCCATCAAAGGTGGCCGCGGCGACGCCTATGATCTGAAAGGGATGACCGGAAAGGCGGACGGTCTGGCCCACGATTCGTGGGTTCCCACCGAACCGCTTCAACCAGAAAGAGTGGCTCAAGATCGCGGCAGGCACTTCGCCCAGGTCATCGCTCCGGTCGAACACCCGCCCGAATTCGGCGCCCACGCCCAACGTCGAGAAATACGCTCCGTCCACGGCTTCCGCCGATACCAGCACGGGGTTTGAAGACGTTGTG
>JANNJB010000786.1:0-3641 GCA_031405615.1 Vicinamibacteria bacterium
GCGATCGGCACCACGTCGAGGTGGCCCATGAGCACGATGGGTGACTTCGCGGCATCGCGGCCCGGCCACCGGTAGATGAGGCCGAGTTCGAAAACCTCGCGGGTCAGGTGCTTGTGGACGAGTGGAAACGAAACGCGGAGGTGCTCGTGCAGGCCCAGGAAGGCCGCGGTGTCGACGTCACCGTCCTGGGTGCTGATGGTACGGAAACGGAGGGCCTGCTGAAATCGCGCGACGGCTCCGGCCTCGTCGACCTCGAAGGTCACGCGTTCGACCGGACTCTCCCTGGTACCGGCCGAGATACCGCGGATCGCCACGATGGCGGCAGTGACGGCGAGGGCGAGGAGAACGAGCTTCAGGAAACGCGACATGAGGCACGCGTTCTAGCACAGTCCTCAAAACCCTCAGCGGCCGCGTATGAAGCTCACCGCGATCAGGGCCTGGGCCACCCAGTAGCTGCCGACGACAATCACGTCCGCCGCGGGAATCGGTGTGACGAAACGATTCACCCCGAGGAGCGTGTCGGAGACACCGAACAGGATCGCTCCGAGGAGACCGATCACGCCGGGATCGCGGATCGACATCGATAGCACCGCCGCCGCAGCCCGCCAGATCATCACGAAGATCACCGCCGCGTAGATCAGAACGGGGACCCGCATGGCGCCCGCACCTGCGTAGAGCGCGGGCAGGACGAGGGCGGCCCACACTGCCACTGGAGCCAGGCGGGCCAGACGCCATCGCGGCTCGATCCCCGTGAAGGCGGCAATGTAGAAGAGATGCGCGACGAGGAAAGTCACGAGACCGCCGATGAAACTGAACTCGATCACCGCGTCGGCAAGCGAGGAGACGAGAAGCCCGATCGCCGCGAGGCGCTTTCCGGCCCGCGATGGAGAGCCAAGGAGCATCCCACCGAGCGCCGCCGCCGGGATCATCTTCACGAACGGCCCGAGCGGGCCGAGCGCCGCCTCGGCGAAGAGAAAGAGGAGGGCGGATGCGGCGGCGAGGACGCCGAGGATCTTCACTTCCCTTCGCCCTGGCGCATCAGGGCCGCGATGCCGGTGCCGCCGGTCGGCTGCGCGTGGAACACCACGACAAGGCCGGCGCGATTCGCGTCCTCCTCGACCTCCTGGGGAGTGAAGGAGTGCGAAAAGAAGACCGCCGGCTCGCTCGCGGTGCCGCTCACCACGAACTGGTCGCCCCGCTCCCGCTCAACTCCACCGAGCAGGCGGGCCGCCCAACGCGCCAGGGCGGAGGCGGGAGACGCCGCGGGATCGGAGTCGCGCCTCGTCGGGTAAGACAGGAGAATCCGTCCGCCCGGCCGCAGCGCGGCTTCGCTTCGCGCGAGGGCCCGGCCCCGATCATCGGCCCCGCGGAGATAACCGAAGCAGAACCACGAAAACAGGACGATGTCGAAAGCGCCCCGTGGCAGGAGCGCCTCGACGATCGACGCTTCCATCGTCACAACCTTCAGGCCGCGCACCCGGGCGCGCTCGGCCAGGACCTCGAGTGCCTTTGGGGTGATATCGAGGGCCGTGACCTGGTGTCCGGCTTCGAGAAGGGGAATCACATCCCGGCCGGTGCCCGCGCCGGCCACGAGGATGGAATCACCGGGCCGGATGTGCTTCTTGAAGAACTCGTCTTCCCATCTGAAGGTCTCGTCTCCCACGATCGGCCCGCGTTTTCCGAAGTCTTCCCACTCGCGCACGGCGAGGGCATCGAGTTCGGCGCGGGTGAACGTGGCGGCGGCCAGACCGCGGCTTGCCCGCTCGAGGACACGAGCGAGTCTGAGCAGGCCGAAAGCAAGGCTCCGGACGCCGCGGCGGGCTGTGGAACCAGACGTCAGTTGGAACCCGAGGAGGCGGTGGCGCGCGGAAGCACCGTGAAGTCCTCCTTGAAGTCGAGGATCTTGCCCGAGAGTTCGTCCTTGAGATTCAGTTCGAACTCGTATTCGCCAGGTTCGGCGCCTTCGAGCGGCGGGCCGATCATGCGCGAGAGTCGTCCAAGCGACGTCGGCTGGATCATCGAGGGCTGGATCTTCAGGAAGACCATGCCGTCGCTCTTCTTGCGGATGGTGTAGCCCGCGGTGACCTTGGGCATGCCCGTGGCCTTGTCCTTCATAGGGTTGTACACATCGAACTGGCAGTAGAGACGCGAGCCGGTCTCGAAGTCGCGTCGAGCGAGAAGCACGAGCTTGGGCACCGCGTTTTCCTGGCCGGGTTGAATGGGCTGGGTCGTGTCCGTCAACACCGGTGTGGAGATGCGCCACGCGGCGAGATCGGGAATCTCGAAGTCGTGGATGACCGTGCCGAACTTGGACGAGTTCTTGTCGCGGATGACGATCTTCGCCTGGTAGGCGCCGGGAAGCAGCTCGAAATCGCGCTGGATCGGGAACCAGGACCTGGTGAACTTCGCTTTCGTCTCGGGGCGGAGGTTCATGTCGATCTTCTGATCGTAGCGGTTGAACTCCCCGGTCTCGCGATGCGCCACCACGAGCAGGAACTCGAGGGTGTTCGTGTAGCGGCCCTCCTTCTCGTTGAAAGCGAACGACGAGAGGTCCACGTCGGCGTGGAGGATGGCGCTCGCCTTGCCGAGCAGCGTCTCATCGAAGACGTACGACGTGAGGCGGATCGGGATGTCAGGAACTTCGAAGGGAGAGTCGAGAGCCTCCTGGAACTGAGGGTCGGGGCCGCCCTCGACCTTCTTCGCCACCGTCGTCTGGCCGTCGAGCGCCGCGTAGTAGCCCTTGCGAGCGCGCACCCGGATGTCCTTGCCCGCCACCTTCACCTCGATCTTGCGGAACTTCCCGTCTCGCGCCACGTTCGTGGGGTTGTAGCCGATGAGGTAGTAGACGCGGGTCTCGTCGGCGATCCGCTGGAGGCCTTTCACGAGGTCGTTGGAGTTCTTGACCGTGAAGCCGCCGCTGTCCGCCGCGATGGACTCGGCGCCCTCGGCCCGCTCCAGGTTCTCCGCGAAGGCCGCGCCGATGTCCTGGTTCGCTATAGCCGGACCAAACTCCGCGGTCATGCCGATGGGCATACCACCGAGGCCCATGGTGTCGACGAAGTACACCGCCGCGTTGCCGCGACGCGAGGCCTGGACCACATTCCGGAACTCGTCGAGGTTCGGGTCGAAGATGAACCCCTGGGAGACCAGGATCATCGACTTCCGGCCCTTGCTGCCCGCGAGCGAGTTGAGAGCGCGCTCCATCGTGTTGAGCGTGATCTTGTTTTTCGCGGTGGCCTGGTAGTAGACCTCGGAGGCGCGACCCTGCACGAGGGGATCGCCGTCGAACATGGCGCCGCTTTCGCTCTGGTTCCGCATACCGGGATTGACGCCGTAGGTCTCGAAGCGGCGGGTGACCCGCTCTTCCACCTGCTTGTCGCGGTAGATGTGGATGCGCATGGCTTCCCACTCGGTGACGCGATCCTGGCCGGTGTCGGGAATGTCGCGGCCATCGAGGCGCTTCAGAAGGGAAGTCAGCTCGAGATATCCCTCGGCGAGTTCAATGCCGTAGCCGATTATTGGGGCGGCTGGAAGAATGGCAATCACATTGACGGCTTCCAGTGGATCATGATCCCCGATACCCCCGCCCAACTCAGCGCCTTGCAGGCGGGCGAAATCCACATTGCTGACCTGATTTACTT
>JANNJB010000787.1:0-2364 GCA_031405615.1 Vicinamibacteria bacterium
GCCAAGTCGGTGAAGGAGCTGCTCGATGAGCGCTACGACAAATTCCGCGCGATGGGCCGAATCGGGCAGGACCTGGTCGAGGGGTGACCGCGCACCGAAGCCACTACCCGGTCCGGAGTTACTCACGTCACCCCGGCGAAAGCCGGGGCCTAGCGCGAAGCCCCGTTAACGACCGCGAAGAGACGCCATGATCGTTCACGTTCGCCTGTTCGCGGCGATCCGGGAAGCGCTCGGGCGCGAGAGCGTGGACCTCACTCTCGCCGATGGCGCGACCGCAGAAGACGTCTGGCGCGAACTGCTGCGACTCGATGAACGCGGGGCGCTCGCCGCGCGGCGCGTGAATCTGGCGGCCGCGGTCAATCGCAAGTACACGCGGTTCGACACGCCGCTCGCCGATGGCGACGAAGTGGTGTTTATCCCGCCCGTGAGCGGGGGCTAGAGGGTTCCCGCCCGCCTCTTGGTGCGCACGGCCTTTCGCGCCGACTCGCGTCTTCGCTTCGGCCCTCGCCGGGCGGCGACTTTGTGGGCCTGGCGGGACAGAGCGAGGTGGGAGGCGCTGGTACGAGGCTCGTCCTTGAGCTTGGCGAGAGCGGCCCGCGCGCGAGCCGCCGATTTGCGCTTGACTCGCGGACGGGTCGCGGTGGACGGCGTGTCGATTCCCGGGCGCGGAGGCAGCTTGACGCCCGCCCTACGAGCCTTGGACAGGCCGATGGCGATGACCTGCTTCGCCGAGCGCGCGCCATGCTCGCCCTCGCGGACATGGTGGATCTCCTCGCGGATGAATTCGCCGGCCTGCGAGGATGGAGACTTGCCTTGGCGCGCCTTCTCCCTGACGCGTTTCATCGTGGCTGCTTCCGGCACGGGGGTCGCCTTCTTCAGGACGGCTTGGAGATTTCCGAAAGGGCTTCGGCGGAAGCCTCCTTCTCCGACTCTTTGACCGCGAGGTCGGCGAGGGCCACGATGCCGACGAGCCGCTTGTTCTCGTCCACGACGGGCAGACGGCGCACCTGTCGCTCGCTCATGATCTTGACCGCCTTGTCGACCGAGTCCGTCTCGTAGGCCCACGCGACCCCGGTGGTCATCGCGTCCCGAACCTTGGTTTCGGGTCCCAGGTCGAGGGCCACCGCGCGAATCGCGATGTCGCGGTCGGAGATGGTCCCGATCATCCGATCGGCCTCCCCAACCGGCATCATTCCAAAATCCCCATCGCGCATCATGATGGCGGCTTCTTTGATGGACATCTCCGGGCTCACGAGTTTCACGTCTCGACTCATCAGATCTTTCAGTTGGGGCATGGGTTTCTCCTTGGGTAGGGGTTCTTGAGGTTTGGGCAGGCTTTCACGCGCGGTCGCGTAGTTCCTTCACGCCCTCGCGCTCGGCACAGTGATCGCAGCAGAAGATCCGGCCGTCCTTCTCGAGGCCATGGCCGATGATCCGCAGACCACAGCAGGCGCAGGTCGGCGCCAGTGTGTGGATGGCGCACTCGAAGCTGTCGAAGGTGTGGGTTTGTCCCTGGATCAGGACCTGAAAGGTCTTGTCGTAGTCATTTCCGCATGCTCCGCATATAGCCATGTCGAGATCCTCCCGCGTGGACCCCGCTCAAGTCTGTACGTCGGCGCACTGAGAAGAGTCCTCACGCGCGACAGGGGATCCCTCAGCGAGCGATCGGCGCCCGGAAGGAGGCGGCCAGGAGCCCCTTAATCTGATCCTCGATCCATCGGGTCACGTTGGGGTGGGGAATCAGGCCATGCCCGTCGGAGACGTAGTTCAAGCCCTCGAGGACTTCGGCATAGGGCCCGAATCCCTGGAGGCGGAAGGGGATCACGATCGCGACGCGGCCTTCGGCCTTTGCTGTCTCCACGAAGCCCCGGATCTTCTTCTCGGCTTCCGGACGTTTCTCGGGCCAGTCTTCACGCAGGGTCATCACCGCGACCCGGCGGAACGGGCGCGACCGGCGCACGATGTCCGCGCGGGCGTCAATGGCCGCTAACCATCTCGCGTTCTCCGCGTCATCGCCCGGACCGTGGCCGAGGATCATGACATCTTCGGTGCGCGGGTTGCGGCTCAAAGCCCCCGCTCGCGCGGCCAATATCTCTCCCATGCCGTCCGCCTCGGCCAGCCCCTGTCGCGTCAGGGCGAACGAGGCCCGCGTGTCGATCCGCCACAGGTCCATGTTGTGATGGCCGGCGTGTCCCGCGTGTGGGTCGGGCGCCCCGCCTTTCGGTCGTTCGGGAGCCCCGATCCGTAGTCCGAGGATCTGCTCGGTTCGCTCCAGCCAGCTCTCGCCCGAAATGAAGAGGCGAACCACCCCGATTCTTCTGACGCCTTTCGCCTCGAGCTTCCGGGCCGCGTCCTGGATCGTGA
>JANNJB010000788.1:0-3587 GCA_031405615.1 Vicinamibacteria bacterium
CTCAAGCTGCGCAAAGCCGAGACTGGTCTTTCGCCTGCACAGGCATCGCCGCCGAGAGGGACCCAGAGGCGGGGGTTCGGTTTCTGGGAAGATTCGGGAAATTCGACGAGACCCTCGCTGGGAGAAGCTGGGTTGGTGTAGGGTGCCGCGAATACTTGAAGACTATGCCGGGCCCGCTTGCAACACCCCAAGTAATCGTGCTCTCCAGGCATGTGAGCCTCGCGGAGTCGATGGTCCATGACGAGCGCGCAGTATTGCGAAAGGTTGGGCTGCCGGCCATCCGCCAGTGGGCGGAGTCCGGAGCACCGCTGCCCCCTTATTGATGCGCCTGTTACGGGAGAGTAGGTCCTACCGGGCGTCCCTCTCGACAGGCTGGGGGCAGCTCCGAAGGGCGCCCGTTTCTGCGGCGATCACGGTGCTCGTTCAGGCTATCGGGATTGCGGGGATGGTCCTCATTTTCGCGCTCGTCATCGGAGTACGGCAGAGGAGACCGGGCGGCATCCTGACCAGTAGCGACGAGCTTGTGCAGATTCGGGAAGTCGCCGCGAGGTCCATTTTTGGTCCGCCTTCCCTCGGCTCGTTCTCGTACCCCAACTACCTGGCACTCCGCCAGCACGCGGCATCGTTGTCCGATGTCGCCGCATCGATTGGCATGGCCACCGTCGCCGTCCAGGTCCACCAGGGACTGGAGGTGGTCGAGGGAGGGTTGTCGACCAGCAACTACCTCAGCGTCCTCGGAGTACGCCCGGTGCTGGGTCGTGGTTTCACCGCGGAGGAGGACCTACGCGTCGTTGATGCCATCTGCCTCCTCAGCGAGCGTCTCGTGCGCCGTTGGGGACTGGAAGGAAGGGTGCCCGGAGCAACCTTGGTTGTGAAAGGTCGCCCAGTGACCATCGTCGGCGTTCTACCCGAGGCCTTTGGCGGCACGAACTATGTCGACCGGGCGGAGATCTGGTTTCCGATCGCCCTACATGAGTTTCTCTATCCCGGTTATGAGTTCCTGTCGGCGGACCACGCTCCGTTCCAGCTTGTGGGTCGGCTCAAACCTGGAGTTGCGCGACGGGCGGCGGAGGAGGAGTCGACCATGATTCTGAGGCGGGACGAGCATCGAGGAGGAGCCGAGACACCAGCGAGCGCAAGGGTTGCGATAGAACCACTGCGGGCCGCAGGTCACATCGAGCGCTATCTCTTCATGCCCCTATACGCGGCACTCAGTCTTAGTGCGGGGCTTATTCTCGCCATGGCCCTGTTCAATGTCGCCGGACTGGAAATGGTGATGGCGGTCAAGCGGCAGCGAGATGTCGCCATACGTCTCGTGCTCGGAGCATCTCCGGGCGGTCTCATGTTGGAACGACTCAGCGAGGCGCTGCTTCTTGGGGTGCTTGCGGGTGGCGTCGGTGTTCTCCTGGCCCGCGGCCTGCTCGAAGTCCTCCGAGGAGCGATCACGGGACGTTTCTTCACGCTTCTAATCGAGTCCGCATCCTTGCTGAACTGGCGGATGCCCGCTTTTGTACTCCTTGTGTCGACGGTGGTCGCCCTCGTCAGTCGGCTCCTGCCCGCTTGGGCCGCAGCTAAAACCCCACCCGCTCTTGTTCTCCAGGGGAGCGGTGGGTTGCAGAGCCAGGCTCTGAGAATGCGGGCGCGGGTTCTCATCGGACAGACGGCCGTGGTGACCCTCCTGATCTTCATCAGTACGGCGTCAGCACGCGGTACGTGGAAAGCGCAAAACGAGCCGCTGGGGTTCGACACGCGCGGTCTGGCGTTGGCGAAGGTCGACCCGGTCGCCGTTGGCTACGAACCGTCAGCGGCGCTAGACCTTACGCGCCGCCTGCTGGAGCAATTGAACTCGGCGGTCAACGTGCAGACCGCAACCCTCTCGAGATTCAGCCCAGTAAACCGCGCGACCGTAACTGTTCGAATCGCTCTGGTCGACCAAAAGCGCTCGGAAGTGATCCCCGTCGGCAGCGTCTCGCGCGACGAGGTGGCAGAAAACTACTTTGGAGTCATGGGGATACCGGTCATCCAGGGGCGTTCCTTTGATCGGTCGGACGTCCACGGAAGCGCCCCCGTTCTGGTGATCAATAGCACGGCGGCGCGCCAATGGCCGTGGCCGAGCGGGCAAGCGGTCGGCGGGCTCGTTAGATTGGGCTCTGAGACAACCCCGTATACCGTCGTTGGGGTGGTGGGGGATGTGAGTCCCATCGGTGCGCCGGGCCCGCTCGTCTACCTTCCACTCTTCCAGAGAGCGAGCGGCTCCATTTTTGACCACTTCGGATTCATGATCAATGTCCGCACTCTTGCCAAACTCGGCGCGACAAACTCCTCGCTCCGCGCCGAAGTGCTCGCCCTCGATCCCAAGCTACCCGTGGCCGACCTTCGTCCCATCGGAGACGTCATTGCCGACTCTCTGCCTCTTGAGAGAACGATCGCCAGGCTCAATGCGACACTCGCAGCCCTCGCCCTAGTGATCTGTGCCGTCGGCTTCTATGCCGCGGCTTCACGAATCGCGCTTGAGAGAAAGCGCGAGTTTGCCGTCCGGCTTGCTCTCGGGGCGCGCCCGGCTGATGTGACCTTCCTCCTCCTCAAGTGGTGGTCGACCACGATCGGAACCGGTCTCGCGCTCGGTCTGATATCGGGCACGGCGCTGGTTTGGCCGATCGCCGCACGCGGAGTGCTTCTGAGCGTTGACCTGGTGGTGGTGGCCATCGTCTGCACGATTGTCTTGGCCGTCGGCCTCGCCGCGCTCTGCGTTCCCGCCTGGAGTGTGTTGCGCACCGACCCGGCCGCGACACTCCGACTCCAGGCAGATACCCGTTGATCGACCTTGGGCGTTCGATCGAGCCGTCGGACGTCGTCGCCACCGCCACGGCCAGGAGCCGGAGGCGGCGGCGGCGGCGCTCGTTGCGATCTCTCTACTATTTCATGGCGAGCTTGCTTTTGGGCCTCTCCCTCACCAGGCTATTTCATGTGACCGTGATCTTCGGGGACAGCATGTGGCCCCGGTTCAGTGACGGGGACTTGGTCTTGGTCTCGGCGCTTTCCTACCGGCTCAGCCCAATCCGGGCTGGCGATGCAGTTGTGCTTTCGCACCCCGAGCAGCCCTCGATGCTCGTGGCGAAACGCGTCTTCGGGCTACCGGGCGACTTTGTCGGGGCCTGCGATGGAGCCATCTCCGTCGGCAGCGCCGCGCTGAAGAGAGACTGCGGATCCAGCGGCCAGGACCGCGGCGGACGGGCCGCCCACATAGTTGCCCAGGAGCACTACTACTTGCTTGGGGACAACCGAGACAGGAGTACGGACAGCCGTGTCTGGGGTGACGTGCATCGTAGACACATCCAAGGAAGGATCGTCTTCAGGTTCTGGCCGTTGGCGAGCTTCGGCCCGATCGCTCAATGAGGCCAGTCCGATGCGTCTAAGGCGGCGCGCCCTGCGATGCCGAACCCTTCACGCCGTAACCGCTGTTCCTGAGCGGGGCGGCGAGGCGCTCCAATTGCTCTGCCGTAATGTAGCCCATGCGCCACGCGATCTCCTCCGGGCAGCAGATTTTCAAGCCCTGGCGGCGTTCCACCGTCTGTATGAAGGTGCCG
>JANNJB010000789.1:0-2008 GCA_031405615.1 Vicinamibacteria bacterium
AGTAGCTCGAAGTGATGATCTTGAACTCTTCGATCGACTCGAGGGTCGGGGTGTTGAGAAGGGTGATGTTCGAGCCCACGTCCACGTTGGAAGCGCCGTCGACGAACCAGTTGATCGCATTCCGCCTTGCGCCGTTGATGGACAAGCTCACCGTGCTGGTGAGGCCGAGGCCGACTTCGTCGGAGAGGGAGCTGCTGACTCCGGGAACGAGGGTCGCGAGCTGGACGAAGTTGCGGTTGTTGAGGGGGAGTTCCTGCACCTGGGTCGAACCCATGAGATTCTGGACGGAGGCGCTCGGCTGTATGAGCCCCGCCGAAGCGGTTACTTCGACCGCTTCGGTCACGCCCTGCACACCGAGGACGGCGCCCACCTCCAGCCGGTCGTTCACATGAAGGCTGATGTTCTTCGCGACGTAGGTCTTGAAGCCGGACATCGAGAAGGTGATCTCGTATTCGCCGTTGGTCAGATACGGGAGGATGTACCGGCCGGCGGTGTTGGTCACGGCTTCGGTGATGACGCCTTTTCCGGTGTTCCGCCCGGTGACGCTGACCCCCGGCAGGGTCGCCCCCGTCTGGTCGGTGACGGTTCCGGCGATCGTGGCCGTGATCTCCTGGGCGGCGAGGGGCGGGGCATATGCCACCGTCATACAAACGATTGAAAGCGCACGAAGGTATCGACGCATGGGGCCTCCTCAAGGCGTGAGGCCAATGGGCCTCATGTGATGAGGGGAATCTTAGGCGCGGGTCTCCAGGCGGTCAATGATCCGAATGGCCTACGTCGGCCGGGGTGGCGGGCTACGAACCGAGTTCCGTGAAACTCTTGATCAGCGCCTCGGTCTTGGCCTTGTCGAGCTTCAGGACGGCCGTGTCGTCGCGGCGACGGGCATACCCGGCGTCGTCCTTTACCGCTACCTCAAACCAGTCTTCCTTCTTCTCACCCTCGAACCGCAGGGTGACCCGCAGCGCGGGGGCATCGAGCCCGTAGACCGACGGGGCCTTGGGAGCATCCACGAACTCGGCGGCGTCGAGGCCGCCGATCGCGAACAGGGCATCCGAGGTCTTTTCCTGGGTGGCATCCTTCACCGGCGTCGTCGATTTCCAGACCACGGTTTCCGCGCCGTCCTTGTCCTTGCTCGTGGACTTCTTGAACGTTCGGGTGGGGCCCGCCGCGGTGACGTCGAAGCCGGTGATCTCGTACGCGGCCACATCGAGGAGCCGCGTGGCCCGGAGGTTCCGCAGACCCTTGTCGAGATCGTCGACGAGTGCGGTCGGGATCGTGGCGACAAGATTCGTGGCCGCCTCGCGGACGTAGTACTTCGAGTCATCGGTCTTCTTGCCCAGTTCCAGCGTCGTTGTCCGGTCGCCGGGCAGGCCTAGAACCACCCGCCGGGCCGTGGAGCCGAGGCCGTAGCCCGAAAGATCTTTCGGCGTGGCCTTCTCCGTGACAATGGTTTCCATCCGCAGGTTCTCGATCAGGCCGAGGAAACTGTCCACGGTCCACCGCGCGGCCCGCGTCGCCGTGGGCTTTTCGATCTTCCACTCGTCGTCTCCCTCGACCCCGCGACCGATACGAAACGCGACGTTCCCCTTGTCCACCGCCTCGAGCCATTGGATGTCGTCTTTCTTCACCTGCACAACACTGCGATCGCGCAGGTCGAACGCCGACTTCACCAGTGTGTTTTCGAGCGTGCTCGACACTGTGAATACCCGCGGTATGCCAGGCACGCGGGCGAAGAGCCCGAAGGAAGCAGGAACGCTGTCCCCAAGATCCATCTCGAAGGGCTTCGCAGCACCTTCGGCGACGACCGACACCGACACCTTGGGCTCGGCGAGACCGAAAGCGCCGAAATCCGTGACGCTCTCGGTCACCACATCCTCGGTTTCGAGGCCGACCAGAGCGTCCAGAATCGTCCCGATCGCAGCCTCATCGGCGGCGGTTTCAAGGGGGGATACGAGCGCCCAGTTCTCGCCGGTCTTTTCCGCGTGGACCATTTCGCCCCCCGCCTTCT
>JANNJB010000790.1:0-8038 GCA_031405615.1 Vicinamibacteria bacterium
TGCAAGGAAGACGCCGGGGCCTTCAGGGATTGCCTTGAATGATCAACCGCTGGTTCGCTTCAGCGCGCGTCGAGCGGCAACGGGCACGAACGGGTCGCCGAGCTCGTCTCCTTCGCCAAGGAATGCAGCCATCGCCGCCAATCGCTCAGCCGACGCCCGGCGTGACGCGTCAGTGGCCGCCGGCCGTCGGTCTGCCTTCGGGCGCCGGGCTGCGGGAGGCTCCTCGCCGGATTCGAACCACTCACCGCGAGCCCTGGCTACGCCTCGCGAACGACTCATCGGGAGCGGGCTCGCGCCCGCACCCTCGAACGTGGCGGCGTCTCTCGCGGCCTCGGCGCGCATTCGAGACAGCCAACCCTCAAAATGGTCCCGGTCGGCGGTCTTGGGAAGGTCGGAGATGAGCAGCGGCATGGCCATCACTTCGTCCACGGGGACGAAGCGGCCCGAAACTTCGATCTCCATCACCGGGTTCAGTATGTAGTAGGCGTGGTCAACGCGGAGGAAGAGACGGCGGTTGTAGGGCGTGTTCGCGGAGCTTTCGTTCTTGACCAGGATCGACGACACGTACGCGCGCTGCTTTCGTCGTTCCGGCAGGATCCCTTCAGGGAGGCGGCCAAGCTGGTGCGAAAGAGCCGACGCTTTGATCGCCGGGAGCAGGTGCCGAGGGAGGGCCGTCGCGGCCAGGCCGCGATAGACAACAAGCCAGGTTTGCAGAAGGAACCATTCCATCGAACGAGGGTCGAGCTTCACCATGCGCGATCCGATCTTCACCTTGAGCGGTTGGGTCGCCAGGGCCTTCCAGGCCTCCTCAAATCCGCTCGGCTTCCCCTTGTGCGCCAGGAAAAGCGAAGAGAGCAACACACGCAGCGGATTCCTACCGGCAGAGTCGGTGAGTTCCGGATCGGCCCCTTGAGTCAGCAATTCCTTCACGAGCGCGCCCCGGCCCAGCCTCGCCGCAACCATGAGGGGTGTCTCATTCAGGGGATTTCGGAAGTCGATGCCATATCGAGCGAGCTGTTCGTTCAACTCTCTGGTGTTCTTGAGGAGGTAGGGCGCGTACAGCGTCTCCTCGATGAAGGCTCGGCCTGACTCCGGCTTCTTGGCGTGACGGAAACCCGCCTCCATGAGAGCAGGAAGCAGCCCGTGCGCGTCGCAAGTGACGGCGTATTCGAACAGCAGTTGCTGCGCCTCCTTGTCGCGCTCCTGGAACGCACGAGCCTCGATCACGGCGTGCGTGGCGGAGTCGATCACCGTCCATGGCACGGCCCCTCTCTCGAGGATCTCGCGGCGGATCTGCTCGGCTTGTTCCGTCTTGCCCTGAAGCTCCAGGCGGCGGGCCTCGCGCTGCCATTCCTCACGTGACGACTCCTCGGCGGCCAGCGTCAGTTGATCCGTGGTCCGATGAACGGCCAGCAACGTCCACAGGGAGTGGGCGGAATCATGCTCCAGCACGATCAGGCTCTTGACCGCTCGCGTAATGGCCACGTAGAGCGAGTTCACGTAGAACTTGTAGGCGTCCAGAGACTTGTCGGTCTTGTCCTTCGCCCGCGAATAGGTGGGACCGGCCGTGAGGTCTTCCGCGTCCACGCCATCCGCGCATTCGGCGAACTCCCGGGGGGCCGAACTCACCAAGTTGAACAGAATCACATTCTCGTACTCGAGTCCCTTCGCCTCCTGCACGGAGAAAACGAGCGGGCTGCGAAACGCGGCCCTCGCCTCGGCCTTGTCTTCGTCGCGCAGGACAATGATCGCGTAGCGCGTGGACCGGCGCGTTTTCTCGTCAAGATCCTTCCGAACCTTCGGGTCGTCGGTGTGAATGTCAACGCGGCCCTCTTCCCCGCTCACACAGTCGACCAGGAAATTGCTCTCCCGATCCACCGAGCCGAAGCGGCGCTGCTTCATCAGCAGGAGCCGGTTGGCGAGGGTCGTCACGGCCTGGGTGTTGCGATAGTTGGCGGTGAGAATGTGGATCTGATCAAGCGACGAGGGTCCATCCGTGGGATCGGTGAAGAAGAAGCCACGCACCCGAGCCCAGGAGAACAGGTTCGGATGGACGATCTGGTTGCTGTCGCCGCAGAGGAGGAAATGGCGGCGGTCCTTGAGGGTTGCGATGGCCAGACGCAGTTCGGCGTTCGTGATGTCCTGGACTTCGTCGATGACCAGAAAGTCGTACTCGGGTGTTGCCTTCGGGCAGCGCTCCCAGGCCACCAGGTTCGAATCGAAGAGCCCGGACTCCGCCATCTGCGCGAGCCAGCTCTTGAAGATTCGATGAACCACCCGCCGTTCCTCGCCCAGGAAGATCGACTGCCGGACGCCGAGTGAGAGGTATTCCTCCTCGTCCATCCAGGCGCCGCGAGTGGCCGCCCCGCCGATGACGCCCTTGATCTCCTCGAAGATCCGATGCGGCTCGTTGAGCTTGAAAGCGCCGCGCGCCCGGCCGTACCAGGCGCCGAAATCGGCGAAGGTCGCCTCGCGACCCTTTGGCACCTCGATGGTCTGAATCAGGTCAACGAGCGAGAAGAAGTCCACCTCCTGACCGTCGTTCGCAAAGCCGCTCGCAAAGTAAAGCGACCGGGCGCTCTCGACCAGATAGGCGGAACGCGTGAGGTACAGGCCGCGACCTTGAAGTGTCTTCAGCTTCTCCAGCGTCAACGCGGTCTTGCCGCTGCCCGCGGAGCCAATCACGATCAGCGGCAGGGGTGTCTCAAAGACCGCGGTTTGAGCGTCATCGAACGAAAGCGGCTTGTCAAGGACGTGAATCGTGGCGGAGCCAGGGTTCACGTACCTCAGGATTTCCTCTGGGACATCGGGGGACGGAGGCGCCTGCACAGGGTCGAAGTCGGCCTCGGTCCAGCTGCCGCCGTTCAGGAAGCGTGCCTTCGCGTAGTCGTGGTTGCGCACCACTTCGAGAACAAGGAGGTACCTCCGGCCGGCGTGCTGGGCGAGCTGGAAGAGCAGGCGGTTTTTGTCGTCCAGTTTGGCCCGGTAGATCCCCGCGTTCCTGAGCTTCTTGACCTCGGCCGACCGGAAGTCGCCGCTTTTCAGTTGCTCCAGGACCTTCTCGTACGCCCGCTCGACGTGGCGTGTGTCGAGGTCTCGGAAGATCAGGGTTTCCATACCGGCGGTTGTCTTATTCCTCCAGCGGATTGAACACACGACGGAAGCCGAGGCCTGCGAAATCCTTGACGTTGACCGTGGCGAAGTCCCGCACCCCGGACGACACCAGTGACAGGCCCATGCGGGCGTCGTAGATCCGGCGCCGGCCAAACCCCGGTTCCGCGGCTCGCTCCCAGAGAGCTCGGTGGACACCCGCGGTGTCCGCCGGAAATCCGATCAACCTCCATTTGGGGTGGTTCCGGAGTTCGATGCAGATTTCGGCTGCGTGACGCGCATCCAAAGCCTTCGCCATGACCGCGGGCTGCCTCAGAAGTCCGTAAAGCTCGACCAGCGCGAGCTCGGAGAGGGCAACGTCGTCCCCAACCGACCGAACGAACAGGGTGACGGCGTCGTGCCGCGGGTGGTCCGAAACAACCAGGGGGAACAGGATGTTCGTGTCGAAGGCGATCACGCCCTGCTCCGCTTCCGCTTGAGCGCCTTCTCGGCCGAGTCGACCTCGCCGAAGTCCTTGAGCCTCTCGAGGGACACCTTGACCCCTCCGGAACGAACCAGGGGCGTACTCCAGCCGGGATCAATCGCCTCGGCCGCCGGATACTGGTCAAGGATGGTCTCGATCCCTCTTCGGGCCAGTTCGGCGAGAGAAATCTCCTTGGCCTTGGCGACGCGCCGGGCGCGTTCGTAGACCGCCGTGGGAAGCTGAATCTGAGTGCGAATCATGCCATCAGTCTGATGGCAGAGCCAAAAAGATGTCAAGCGCAGCGCGAACCCTGAAGGATCAGCGTCGGAGCGGGTTCGGCGGGTTCAATGAACAGCTTCTCCAGACGCGCCGCAGCACTTCTTGTGCTTCCGTCCGCTGCCGCAAGGGCATGGGTCGTTCCGGCCGACTTTCGGACCCTTCCGGACATGCGGAGTGTGAGCCGCGAGAAACTCCTCCCTGGTCTCACCGCGGAAGTAGTCGCGAAAGCCGATCACACTCGTGCTCAGGCTGGCCACAACCTCGGGCCAGTCATCGCCAACGATCTCTCGCAGTTTTGGGTCGCCGAACGAAACGATAGGTCCCCACAGATCCGTCCGTTCTTTGGTCGCGGTCTCCCAGTGTCCGATTCCGAAGCCCATGGCTACCTCGAATCCGTCCACCCATTCGACGTGACTCCAACCTTGATTAATGAGGAACAGCGGCGTCACTTTCGGGGGATTGAGCCTCAGATCCAACGCGATGCGGTTCTGGAGCAGGACCATCCCGTTGAGGATCTCCTGCGCGTCCAGCACGTGGATTCCCGGGTTGGGCTGGCCGTTCTGGCGGTCGAGAACCCAGGGAAGCAGCAGCCCGAGGCTAACAGGACGAGGTCCGATCACTGCGGCCGTCAGCATCCCGTCGACCATCGAGGGACTCATCGACGTCCTTCCGAGGGGTTCGCTCCGAAGGACCGTCTCGAAGCGGTGCAGGTCGGCTTCGGTGATCATCCGACGTTCACTGGCACGAGGGTCATGGTGTCGTTGCCGAAGATGTCGATGACCTTGACGGCCACGGTGTAGCGGCCGGATCGGTCGTAGGCGTGGGTGGCGCTGGTCAGCTCAAGTTCGCGGCTCTGGCGAGTGCGGAAGCTCTGCCACTCGTTTTCGAAGATGTAGCCGCCGGTCTCGACTTCCTCGTACTCGACCTTCGGCTCAAGCGCCAGCACCGCCGCGGCCTGGGCACGGACCTCAGGGTCGCGTGGCAGGCGAATGATTTCCTTCCGGCTCATGTAGTCGAAGTCCACTGCCCAGTAGTCGACCCAGTCGGTCCAGCTCTTCGTCAGGATCTCTCGCGTGACGACGCCCTTCTTGTCCTTCGAGATCTTCACGAGCTGGCCCTGATCGCAGATGACTTCGCTCTTGCCGTCGCGCAGGCCCGCGATCGCGGCTTCGGCGATGCCCTGGGTGTAGAAAACCGAGAAGTCGAGCAGTTCGATCTTCACCTCCAGCTTGCGCTTCTTGTCGTACCGCGGGGCCGCTTCCACAAAACTGACGTCGTGGAAGACGACCTGGCCCTTCTCGACCGCGCGCTTGTCGAAGACCTCGGCCGGAATGTACTTCGGCTGAAGGTCGATGCCCTTCCCCTTCGCTTCTTCGAGCACGGCTGGGAACAGGCCCATCTCAAACTCGAAAGCGAGGACATCGACGCGAGTGAGGTTGCGCTTGCGACATTCGAGGATCACTTCCTCGACGAACAGCCGCCCAAGCGGAAGGTTGACGGGACCGACGATGACCAGCCGGCCCGCCTTCTTGCCGTGGAAAAATGAGAGACCGGAGTCGGCGAGTGCCTCGGCCTTGTAGGCGCGAAGAATCAGCTCACGGAACTCGCGCTCCTTCTGAGCAAGAGCCTGCTCCTTCTGTTCTCCGCTGAGCCGCCCACCAACGTTGAGATACGCCTGCCGCTCGTATCGACCCAGGTTCAATACCTCGAAGGCGCGGAAGTCTTTCCCGGCTTCCTTGAGCTGCCGCTGCACCCCGATCAGCCGCTTGCGAGTGGTGTGAATCGCAAACTTGCCAAGGTCGGTGGCAATCCATCGACGCCCCAGCTTCTCGGCCACGGCTGCGGTGGTCCCGGAGCCCGCGAAGAAGTCGGCGACCAAGTCCCCATGATTACTGCTGGCAGTGATAATCCGTTCGAGAAGCGCCTCCGGCTTCTGCGTGCGGTATCCAGTTTTCTGCCCGGAGTACCCCCGGACCATGCTGATGTCGTCCCACCACGTGCCCACTTGGACCCCTTTGCTCTGGTCGAGGTACTTCTTCTGCATGGGAACGGTCCCCGGATTCGTCTGGATCACGAGGCCCGCCTCAATCAGCGCGCGCATCCGCTCCTTCGAGTAGCGCCAGGACCGTGTCACTCCCATGACCTCATAAACCGGGTTCCCTTTTGCCGCCCCGCCGGGACCAAGCATGTTCTCAAGCTTGTATCGGCGGCCGTCGGGATCTGAGTGGCGATAGAAACCCGACACGTACTCATCGCTCAAAGGGACGTAGATCGGGTTCCAGACCGGCCCCTCGCCTCGCGAGAAGAGGAGGATCGTGTCTTGAATCCGCGAATAGTGCGTGCTCCCCTGTGCGGCATCACTCTTCGCGTCTGATCGCTTCCAAACGATCTCGTTGACGAATCGGTCCTTCCCAAAAACCTCCTCCATCGATGCGCGTACGTAGGCGTTCACACGCCAATCGCAATGAACGTAGATCGACCCATCCTCGGCCAGGAGATCCCGCATGAGGACCAGCCGCTCGTAGATCATCGCGATGAACGAATCGGCGTCGCGGCCCCAGGTGTCGCGATAGGCGATCTGCTCCAGCAGGTTCGCCTCCTTGTGGAACGTCTCGTCGCCGATCTCGATGTCCATCGAGAAGTCGGCGCCCACGTCGAACGGCGGGTCGATGTAGATCAGCTTCAGCCCGCCCGCGTCCTCGATCTGCCGCCGCAGCGGCCCGCTCTTCAGCGACGACAGGATGAGCCGGTTGTCGCCCCAGATCAGTTTGTTCGTCCAGCCCTTGATCTGCCGTCCACGCGTGTCGAAGAGAGGCAGCGTCTCGCGCTCCTTACTCGCATCCTTGCGCGGCTCGTCGACGTGCTCGAGCGACTGAAACGGCAAGACGGTGGTGCACACCTCGCGCGTCTTCCCGTTCCAGACCAGCTCCACCTCCCGCTTGTCCTCGAACAGAATGAACCGGTACTTCTCAGGCAGAGGCTTCCCCGCCTGAATGAGCTGGACGAGATCGCGCTTCTCCGCGTCGGTGAGGTCGTATGCGGGCGCCTTAGCCATTGATTCTGACTCCCCAGTGCGTCGATTCGTTGTAGGGGCAGGCCTTGTGCCTGCCCTTGGAGCACTCGCGTCCGTCTCGAAGGGCGGCCACCAGGGCCGCCCCTACACACAGGTTGGATCCGCGGGTCACATCTACGCTCCCAACCACGATCACTTGGCTCTCCCTTTCGTCGGCAAACCCCTCACAGCCGCATCAAAGGCCTTTTCATCGGGTTCAGCTCGCCGATCTCCTCGCCCCACAAGTAGTTCTTGGCCACGGTGACATCGGCCTTCCGAACCTTGACGCCCTTCCACGAGGTCAGGCCCATGTGTTGGGCTTTTTGGCATCGGCGCGGGCCGCGATGATCTCGGCCGCGGCATGGCCCGTGGCGGCCCAATGCAGTTTGTTCTGAATGATCCGAAAGAACTCCTGCGTCTCGGCACTGTCGGGTTTGTAGTCGGCGGCCAGGACGAAAATGTCCTTGACCTTCAGGTACATCCGCTTCTCGGCCGACCGAATGTCCCGAATCCGCTCGAGCACCTCGTCGAAGTAATCGGTCCGGTTCGGGTCGGGGTTCTTGAGACGCTCGTCGTCAAGCAGGAACCCTTTGACCAGATACTCGGAAAGCCGTGAGGTGGCCCACTGCCGAAACGCGATGCCGCGGTCGGAGCGGACGCGGTAGCCAACCGCCAGGATCATGCCCAGGTTGTAATGCTTGACGGTGCGCCGAACCTCGCGCCCGCTCTCGGTTCGAACTATCAAGTAATCCTTGATAGTTGCTTCCCCTGCCTCGCCGTCCTCCAGGATATTGAGGATGTGGAGGTTTACGTTCTGAACGGATGTCTGAAAAAGATCGGCCATCAGCGCCTGGGAGAGCCAGATTGTCTCGTTCTCAAGGCGGCACTCGATGCGCGTGCGCCCGTCCTCGGTCTGATACAGGATCAACTCGCTCGCCGGCCCCGACGTCTCGCGAGTTTTCGGCGGCTTGGGGCGGCTCGCCTTCGGTGCCTTCATTCCTGAAACTCCCGGAACGTCTTCACCAGACCGGCGAAGTCGCGTGGAGTGTGCTTCTCAAAACCCTCCTGATCGACGTACACGTGCCGATACGCAGGACCGCCGATCGCCAGGCTCGCGGACGTAGCGTCGGCGC
>JANNJB010000791.1:0-3651 GCA_031405615.1 Vicinamibacteria bacterium
CGAAGGACTCCTCGTGCATCTCCGCGTTGTGAACGGCCTGCGCCTGCTCGCGGATGATCTGTTCTTCGAAGAGGGACCGCAACACGATGGCGGCAGCACCCGCGTCCTCGAGGCGTCGCACCGTGTCGAGGTGATCGGCGAGAGGCGAGGCGCCGGAAATCAGGGGCTGAGGAAGATCGAGGCCGAGGTAACGGACGGAGAGGTTCATCGTTGTCTCCTAGCGGTTTTCCGTGGCGGCGGGAGCCGGGGCTTCTGCCGCGGCCTTTGTCTCGAAGAGCGGCACGGTGATTCCGGCGAGTTGCTGGTACACCGCGTAGCGCTGGCGCATCACCTTGTCGGCCGACTTGAGCAGCTTCGCGAAGCGCACGGGATCGGCCTTCTCGACCACTCGGAAGCGACCTTCGTTCCGCATGTACTCGGCGAGCGGAGTCTTCGGAGCGCCGGAGTCGAGGTGCAGAGGCGGCTCGCCGCGAGAGACCCGTCGCGGGTCGTAACGGTACAGAGGCCAGATGCCCGAACTCATCGCCAGCTTCTGCTGGTCGACGCCTTGAGCCATGTCGTACCCGTGGGCGATGCAGTGGCTGTAGGCGATCACGAGCGACGGCCCGGGATAGGCCTCCGCTTCCTGAAGCGCCTGGATCGTCTGCGCCATCTTCGCGCCGAAGGCGATCCTGGCCACGTAGACGTGGCCATAGCTCATGGCGAGGAGGCCGAGATCCTTCTTGGGTATCTCCTTACCGGCCTCCGCGAACTTGGCCGAGGCGCCGAGCGGCGTCGCCTTCGACTGCTGCCCGCCGGTGTTCGAGTAGACCTCGGTATCGAGGACGAGAATGTTGATGTTGCGATTGGTCGCGAGCACGTGGTCGAGGCCGCCGAAACCGATGTCGTAAGCCCAGCCATCGCCCCCCACGAGCCAGACGCTCTTCTTGACGAGATAATCGGCGAGGGTGGCGAGCCGTCTCGCTATGGGGCCCCTGAGTCCCGCCAGCCGCGTCTTCAGTTCGCGCACCCGCTCTCTCTGGATGCCGATCTCCGCGTCGGTGTCCTGCGCGGCGTCGAGGAGGCCCGCGGCCAGCGAATCGCCGATCTCACCTCGAAGGAGTTGCAGCGCCTGCCTCGCGTGATCGCGATGCGCGTCGACGCCAAGCCTCATGCCGAGGCCGAATTCGGCGTTGTCCTCGAAGAGCGAGTTCGCCCAGGCCGGTCCGCGGCCTTCGCGGTTCACCGTGTAGGGCGTGGTCGGCAGGTTCCCGCCGAAGATCGACGAGCAGCCCGTCGCGTTCGCGATCAGAGCCCGGTCGCCGAAGAGTTGAGTGAGCACCTTGATGTAAGGCGTCTCCCCGCATCCGGCGCACGCCCCCGAATACTCGAAGAGCGGCTGGAGGAATTGCGATGTCTTGAGATCGACCTTGCCCAGCGCCGCGCGGTCCGCTTCGGGCAGGTCGAGGAAGAACGCATAGTTCTCCCGCTCGGCTTCGCGCAGCGGGCGTTGGGGGACCATGTCGATGGCCTTGTGGCGGGGGTTGGTCTTGTCCTTCGCCGGGCAGATCTCGACGCACAGCGTGCAGCCGGTGCAATCTTCGGGCGCCACCTGGATGGTGTACTTGAGCCCCGGCATTTCCTTCGAACGGAAATCGTCCGACTTGAAGGTCGCGGGCGCCCCCGCGAGGGCTTCGGGCGCGTAGAGCTTGGCGCGAATCGCCGCATGCGGGCACACAAGCGCGCACTGGTTGCACTGGATGCAGATCTTCGCGTCCCAGACCGGGATCTCGATCGCGAGGTTCCGCTTCTCCCACTGCGATGTGCCCATGGGCCACTTCCCGTCTGGTGGGAAGGCGCTCACGGGCAGGAGATCGCCCTTCCCCGCCATCATCACGGCGGTGACCCGCTTCACGAAGTCGGGAGCCTGATCCGACACCAGGGGCGGGCGGCCGCGGCGCGCCGTCATTCCGGACGGTGCGGGAACTTCGTGCAGGTTCGCGAGGGTTTGATCCACCGCCGTGAAATTCCTCTGAACGACCACCTCGCCGCGTTTCCCGTAGGTCTTCTCGATGGCGCCCTTGATCTTCCCGATCGCTTCCTCGCGAGGCAACACTCCCGAAAGGGCGAAGAAGCAGACCTGCATGACGGTGTTGATCCTCCCGCCCATGTCGGCTTCCTTCGCGACCTTGTACGCGTCGATGACGTGGAAGCGGAGCTTCTTCGCGAGGACCACTTCCTGGATCTCGCGGGGCAGCCGGTCCCACACCTCGGAAGGTCCGTAGGGAGAGTTGAGAAGGAACACGGCGCCGTGCGCCGCCCGTTCCAGGACGTCGACCTTGTCCACGAACTCGAACTGATGACAGGCCACGAAGTCGGCCTGCTTGATGAGGTAGGCCGAGCGGATCGGCCGCGGCCCGAAGCGAAGATGCGACACGGTGGTCGCCCCCGACTTCTTGGAGTCGTAGACGAAGTAACCCTGGGTGAAGAAGTCCGTCTCTTCGCCGATGATCTTGATCGAGTTCTTGTTGGCTCCCACCGTGCCGTCGGCGCCGAGGCCGTAGAACACCGCCCGCTTCACATCCGCGGGTTCGAGGTCGAACTCGAGTTCCCACGGCAGCGAAGTGTGAGTGACGTCGTCGGTGATGCCGACGGTGAAATGGTTCTTCGGCTTGCTCTGCGCGAGGTTCGCGAAGACCGCCATGACCATCGGCGGGTCGAACTCTTTCGAGGAGAGGCCGTATCGCCCGCCCGCCACCCTCGGCGCTTCGGCGAACGAAGTGAGGCCGTCGTCCTGCGCCTCGCGCAGGGCGGCCAGGATTTCGAGATAGAGGGGATCCCCCACCGCACCCGGCTCCTTGGTGCGATCGAGCACGGCGATCGAGCGAACGCTCTTCGGCAGAGCGGCCACGAAGGCCGACGTTGAGAAGGGGTGGAAGAGGCGCACCTTGACCAGACCGACTTTCTCTCCGCGGGCGACGAGCTGCTCCACGGTCTCCTGCGCGGTTTCCGCACCCGAGCCCATCATCACGATCACTCGCTCGGCCTCGGGGTGACCGACGTAGTCGAAGAGATCGTAGGTGCGGCCGGTCAGCGGGCCCGGCGTGGCCGCCGCCACACGTTCCTCGATCGGCACCTCCATGCGCACGCCGGCCGCGCGGAGTCGGGCCACCAGCGCGGTGTTGCGTGGTACGTCGAACCACTCGCGCAGGGACGCCGCCAGCACTGGTCCGATCTCCGCCGTTCCCTGCAACTGCTCGGGCGTGGCGCCGGCCAGGGCCTCCATGGATCCATACGCGCGGGCCAGCACCTGCGCGGCGCGCTCGCCGATATGCCGGATGCCCAGCCCGAAGAGGAGGCGCCACAGGTCCGCGCGCCGGCTGGTGTCGATCTGGCTCACCACCTTCTGCGCGTTCTTCTCGCCCACGCGGCGCTCGATGGTGGCGCCGTCGGCCCGTACCGATGCGCTGGTCAGCCCGGCCAGCGTCTCGGCGGTCAACCCGTAGATGTCGGCATAGTCGCGCACATGGCCGTCGCGGATCACCTGCGCGATGAGCGCCTCGCCCAGGCCCTCGATGTTCATCGCGCCACGGGCGGCGAAGTGCTCCAACCCGCGCTGCAGGCGCGCCGGGCAAGATATGTTCTCGCACCGCCACACCGCCTCGCCCTCGG
>JANNJB010000792.1:0-11938 GCA_031405615.1 Vicinamibacteria bacterium
AGTTCCTCCGGAGCCTTGCACTCGGCCGGCAGGCCAAAGTCCTCCGAGTGTTTCGCGACCTCGATCGTAGTCCGGTACGTCCTCAGGTATCGCCGGCACGCGCCGCAGACGGCGAGGTGCGCCTTGAACAACATGTGCGTATGGGGATCCATGCCGCCGGCAAGGAACTCGTCGAGGAAGCCGTACAGATCGCGGCACATCATGATGGAGAGCCCTCCCCGAATCGGTCCGCGAGCAGGCGCCGCAGGGCGTGACGCGCGCGATGGAGGCGGACCTTCACCACACCCTCGCTCACGCCCAGCACTCCTGCGGCTTCCGAGGTGTCGAGCTCCTCGATGTCGCGCAGGAGCAGGACCACCCGATACATTTCGGGAAGACGGTCGATGCAGCCACGCACGAACTCGCGGGTTTCACGCGTTTCCACCATCTGCAGCGCCGAGGGCGACCAGTCCTGTGGATCGATCGCGGCGTGGCCGTCGTGCTTGAAGGCGGGCAGCAGGTCCTCGATCGATTCCTCGGGCCGTCGTTTTTTCGAACGGAGCCGCATGAGGGAGGCATTGACCGCGATCCGGTGCAGCCAGGTTCCAAGCTGGCTCCCTCCTTCGAATGAATGGATGGCCCGGAAGGCGGAAATGAAGGCTTCCTGAACCGCGTCTTGTGCCTCCTCGTCGCTGCGAAGGATCCTCCGGCAGACCGACAACATGCGTCCCGTGTGCTTGCGGACCAGAACTTCGAAGGCCTCTTCGCTCCCAAGGCGTAGCGCATTCAGAAGGTCCGCTTCCTGAATCAGGGGAGCCGCCATCATTTGAACTTAGCACGCACATTTCCCAGCAAGCCGACCCGCCTTTCGACATGACGTTCCTATGATGCCGGCCGGGCCGGCCCGGTTTCGGAGCTACGCCCCGCGGAGCACAACGCGATCGAGTCGCAGGGCCTCACCCACCGACCAGGCCTGAAACGGACACCCGCGGGGAGCATGCGGCGCATCACCTTCGGCGATTTCCGGGAGGTGGCCGGAACCCTCGGGGTCGAGGGCTTTGAGGAAGGGCTCGAAGAAGCGCGCGCGTGCCTCGCGCCGGGCTTCCTGGGATCCGCCTCGAGTGTGCACCCAGGCTTCGACGAACGCGCCCATGAGGTAAGGCCATACCGTGCCCTGGTGATACGCGGTGTCCCGCGACCACACGCCGCCACTGTACGTCCCGCGGTACTGCGGATCGTCGGGGGAGAGGGATCGCGGCCCGCACGGGGTCAAGAGCTTCGCTTCGGCGAGATCGACGACCGCACGCGCATGTTCGCCGTGCAGGACGCCAAAGGGCAGGCCACCCACCGCGAAGAGCGCGTTCGGCCGGATGTGGCCGTCGCAACGTCCCGGGACGTGGTCGCAATCGATGACGTCGTAGAGATAGAGCACTTCTTCATTCCAGAAACGTTTGTTGAAGGAGATCTCGGCCTCGTTCGACCATTTCGCGAAATGGGAATCGATCTGCCCTCCGATTCGCAGAGCGTTGATCCACAGCGCCTGAATCTCGACGGGTTTGCCGATGCGCGGCGTCACCACGTGATCGCCCACCTTGGCATCCATCCAGGTGAGCTGCACGCCCGGCTCGCCCGCGGCGAGGAGGTAATCCCCGTCCATCCGAATGCCGTGTCTCGTTCCCGCGGTGTACCCGTGCAGAATCGCGAGGATGGCGGCGTCGAGTTGCCATTCCTCCACGGTCGACGCGTGATAGCCGACCCGCTTCTCGGCCGAGCGCAGGTCGTGGACCGCGACGATGAACCACAAAGACGCGTCGACGCTGTTGAAGTCGGGCGTCTCCCCATCGTCGGTGAAGCGATTGGGCAGCATGCCGTGCGACACCGCACCCGACCACTGAAGCAAGACGCGCCGTGCCTCTTTGAGGCGCCCCGTGGCGAGACACAGCCCGCGCAGGGCGATGAAGGTATCCCGGCCCCAGTCCGTGAACCACGGGTATCCCGCGAGGATCGTCTTGCCCGAGCCGCGCTCGACCACGTAGGCCGAAGCCGCGCGATCGAGCGCCGAGCCCGCGTCCGCCCTTCGCGACCGTTCGATGGTTTCAAGGGTCGCCACCCTCTCCTCGAGCGTGTCGACATCGAGGGTCTCCATCCCGTCGCCGGTCCCGAACACGAGAAGCGCTTCACCCCGAGCAAGATCGAACGAGAACGTCCCGGGCGCGCCCAGATCCTCGACGCAGTCGAGGCCGCGATCTCTATCGGTCGTATACAGGAACTCGCGGTACCAGTAGGGCTCGGATTCGAAGAGACCGTTCGATACCGCGGTCACCGCGGGTTCACTCGAATAAGGCCTGAAGACGAGCCGTCCCGAGACTTCATCCACTGCGGGCGCGAAGTCGAACTCGGTGTTTTCGTGATGGAGCGAGTGATAGTCGCGGCCGGAAAGAAAAGGGCGGACGATGAGTTGTGCGGTGCCGCGCGGCGGTGTGTTGAGCCGCCAGCGGAGGATCACGAGCGTTGATCCGCGAGGCACGAAGATCGTGTGCTCCAAAGTCCCCGCCGCGCCAAGATCGTAGGTCCAGGTCGGGAAGACCGCGCCGTCAAACGCCGCCGGGACCGGGCGACCCTCGTGACGGACGATCGGGGCCTCGCCCTCGACCGTCGGTTTGTAGGTCTGCGACGTGAGCGCCAGCCTCTCGCCGCCAAGGTCAAGCACGACATCGATGCCGTTCACCAGAACTCGACGCTCCGCGGGCGGTTTCTTCGCCACGAGGAGAAGGGCGTGGTAGCGGCGTGTCCGGGTGTTGTCTCTCGTGTGCGAAGCGAAACCGCCGAGGCCGTCGGCCTCGAGCCATTCGAGCGTCGTCTGTGTCATGGCTTTACGGCCCCCCTTCGCGTCGCCACATCTTCTATGCAGCGCAACGCCAGTGTCGTCCACCCGGTCTGATGCGACGCGCCGAACCCGCGGCCGGTGTCGCCCGAGAAATATTCGTAGAAGAGGACGAGATCCTTGAAATGCGGGTCGGTGCGGTAGCGCGGATTGTCGCCGTGGCATGGCCGCCGCCCGTGCGGGTCGGCGAGGAACGTGGAGGCGAGACGGTGTTCGATCGCGATCGCCGCCTCCTGGAGGTTCATGAAAACGCCTGAGCCCGTGGGGCATTCGACGCGAACGGTATCGCCATAAAAATCGTGATAGCGGCGCAGCGCTTCCACGAGCAGGTAGTTGAGCGGGAACCACACCGGCCCTCGCCAGTTCGAGTTGATCCCGAAGGCTCTGGTCCTCGAATCGTCCGGCGCGTATTCCACCCGGTGTTCGCCTAGCGGCGTGCGCAGGATGAACGGCTCGACCTGGTGCCGCTTCGAGAGCGACCTTATGCCTGTGGGCGCGAGCAGGGATTTCTCGTCGAGCAGGTGGGTGAGGACGCGAAGGAGTTGTTCGCGCGAGGGAAGCGCCAGGATGGCCCGGTCTCGTCGATCCAAGCCGCGGCGGTCGTGCGGGAAATCGAGGTGCGGCCTCGCCTTCAAGTACGCGTCGACCCGGGCCTGCAGTTTGGGCAGATGTTCGAGGGCCTGCCGTTCGAGAGGCAGCACCGCGAAGAAGGGGATCAGTCCCACCATCGACCAGATCCGCAGCGGCGTGCGCTGGCCGTCCACGTTGACGTGATCGAAATAGAACCCCCACTCCTCGTCCCAGACGCCGCGGCCGTCCGTCAGGTTCACGGCTTCGACGGTGTCCGTGAACTGCTGGAAGAATTCGCAGGCCGGATCATCGTAGGCCGAAGGATCGTCCTGGCCGAGTTCCACCGCCGCCTCCAGCATGTTGAGGGCGAAGAAAGCCATCCATCCCGATCCGTCGGCCTGTTCGAGGAATCCCCCGAGAGGGGGAGTCACCCCCCGCTCGAAAGCCGAGATGTTGTCGAGGCCCAGGAAGCCGCCCTTGAGCAGCCGATTGTCCGTGTCGTGCTCGAGGCCTCTCCACCAGCGGAAGTTCCTCACGAGCGCGTCGAAGATCTCGCGCAGGAAGGCGCGCGACATCGGGTCTTTTCTTCCGCTCATTTCGAAGACGCGGAGGCAGGCCCAGGCGTGCACCGGAGGATTGACGTCGCCAAACGCGAACTCGTAGGCCGGAAGCTGCCCGTTGGGATGGATGAATCGCCCGCTCAGGAAGAGGGAAAGCTGATCGCGGGCGAAGGCGGGATCGACCCTCGCGAAGGGAATCATGTGAAAGGCGAGATCCCAGGCCGCGTACCACGGGTATTCCCACTTGTCCGGCATGGAAATCACATCGTGGTTCACCAGATGCGCCCAGTCCCAGTTGCGTCCGGTGAGCCGCTTCGCGGGCGGCGTGGGTTGGCTGGGATCCCCCTTGAGCCAGTCGGCGACGTTGAGGTTGTAGAACTGCTTCGACCACAGGAGCGAGGCGTAGCCTTGTCGGAGGACGTTTCTCTCGTCGCGGGTGACGCTTTTCGGGAGCAGGGATTCGTAGAAGAGGTCGGCCTCCCTGGCCCGCAGGTGAATCGTCTCGTCCACCTGCCGCAGACCCAGCCGGGCCTGGACATCGGCTTCCGCGGCGAGACGAAGGACCAGGGTGACGCTTTCCCGGGCGCCGATCGTCAAGCGATAGTGAGCACCCGCCTTGGTGCCCTCGTTCGCGGGGTTTGTCGCGGTGAGTCGCCCGCCGACCACGCGCTCGTGGAAGGCGTCCTTCACGAAGGGAGTCGGATTCGCGGAGCCGAAGAGCCGCTGCATGTTGGTCTCGTTTTCCGTGAACATCAAAGCGGGCTCGACCCCGCTCGACGAGACGCCGGCCTCCCACAAGTACCGGCCCATTTCCTCATGAGCGATCGCCACACATCTCAAGGCGCCAAGTCGCATCGCTGGCCGGGCGGCATACCCCGGGGCGCCCTCCCTCCCCCAGACCCAGGTGTTGCGAAACCACAGTTGCGGGATCACATGAAGCAGGGCGTCTTCGCCTGACCGATTCGCGAGGGTGATTCGCATCGCGATGTCGGTGGGGGAGGCCTTCGCGTACTCCGCGGTGACGTCCACGTAGCGGTTGCGATCGAAGACGCCGCTGTCCTCGATCTCGAATTCCGCGTCGGTGATGTCCCGGGTCCGGCCCTCGCGCACGAGCCGCTCGTACGGATAGGCCCAGAGCGGGTACTTGTAGAGCGCCTTGAAGTACGAATGTGTCGGCGTTGAATCGAGGTAGTAGTAGAGCTCCTTCACGTCCTCGCCGTGATTGCCCTCGGGCGCGGCGAGACCGAAAAGCCGCTCCTTGAGGATCGGGTCCCGGCCATTCCATAACGCGATCCCGAAACACAGCCGCGATTCGCGATCGGAAAAACCGAGCAGACCATCCTCGCCCCAGCGGTAGGTCCGGGATCGCGCGTGGTCATGCGGGAAATAGTCCCAGCACGCGCCGTCCGCCGAATAGTCCTCCCGGATCGTGCCCCATTGACGCTCCGAAAGATAAGGCCCGAAGAACCGCCATTCAAGGCACTCCAGGCGGTCGTGCTCAGCAGTGTTTGGGGGCGCCACGCCCGATCATTCTAGGAGCCTGCGCGGCAGTCACGCCGGGGGTTCAGGTGTCTTCTGCTTCTCGGCGGCCGTCTTGATGAGTCGGTCGAGGCTCAAAGCCCCCGGGCCCTTCACGACCAGCCAGGAGAGCAGCACGCCGAGAACGAACGGCGGAAGGTCCGAAAGTCCTATCTCACCTGTTCGGTTGAGGGCGCCGATCAAGTCGTCTCGATGCGCAGAGAGCAGCGCCACGATCATTGTGGAGGAAAGGAGCAGTGCGATCACCCGGGTGAGCAGGCCGAGGAGCAGGAGGATGCCGCCGTAGTACTCGAGCCTCGCCACGAACGCTGCGTTGGCTTCCGGGAAAGGAATTCCAAGACCCGTGAAGAAGTCCACGGTGTTTCCCATGTTCTCGATCTTGCCCTTGCCCGAGTCGTAGAAGGCGAACCCGGCGACGAGCCGGGTGAGGGCTCCTGGAACCCAGTCGACGTAACCGAGGAACTTGAGGGCAGTATCTGAAACCCTGCGGATGATCGAGGCGCCCATGAACTCTTTCTCCCTCTACGTGCTGCGTGACGTTTCAGATGTCATCGACGGCGGCGCGGTTACGCCGGTTCCTTCGCGGGAGCGCCGTCTCCCGACTCCGAGAGGTCGCGCCGGAGTGGCACGATAGGCGCTTTTCGCTCGGGATGTCGGGCGACGCACGGCCCGTAGAGGCGCTGCAGGGTCTTGAAGTCCTCGTCGATATCGCCTGTGGGACTGAGCATTTCGGGCAGGATGCCGCCTTCCTTCTTCGCGTAGTCGATGTAGCCGAGGACGATGGGCGTCTTCGCCTGGACGGCGATGTAGTAGAAGCCGGTTTTCCAGCCCGCGGTGAGGTATCGCGTCCCTTCGGGAGCGACGCCCAGGGCGAACCTCTCATGCCGATCGAACCAGGAGACGGCCTGGCTCACGAAACTCTGGTTTCGAGAACGGTCGAGGGGGATTCCGCCCATGTGTCGCAGGAACCAGCCGAGAGGTCCAAGGAAAAGTGTGTTCTTGCCGAAGAACGAAAAATCGAGCCCCAGCATCGCGGAGGCGAGGAGGAGGAAGAAGCCGTCCCAGTTTGAGGTGTGGGGTGCGGCAAGGATCACGTACTTCTCCACGCGTGGCGTCTCGCCGATGCACTTCCAGCCCATCAGGCGATAGACGATTCGTCCAACCAGGGCCACCAGGGGCGACGCCCTCCGACTTGTCGGTATCCGGGTCACCCCCGCCGAGTCAGCTTCGCCGATCATGTCCTTTAAGAAACCAAACCGCTCACTTCGAAGAAGTTACTCCCGCGACTATAGTTCGCGGGCGGCCCGATGAGGCCGTTTCCATGCTTTCCATCTACACCTTCTTCCTCGGCCTAGGGTTTGCTTTCGCTGCGCCCTTCTTTCTCTGGCGCGGCCGGGGAACGAACCGCTACACCGCCAACTTCAAGGAACGGTTCGGCGCCCTGCCCGTCTACTTGAACGTGGACGGCGATCGCTCGATCTGGATCCACGCGGTTTCCGTGGGCGAGGTGCTGGCTTCCCGCATCCTGGTGGAGCCGCTCAAGAAGCGTTTTCCAAAACACCGGATCTTCCTTTCCACCTCGACCGTCGCGGGGAACGCGGTGGCGCGGCAGCGCGTCCACGGAATTGACGGGCTCTTCTATGCCCCGTTCGACTTTCCTTCTCCGATTCGCAAGGTCCTCGACACGCTTCAGCCCGATCTGCTCGTCATCGTCGAAACCGAGTTGTGGCCGAATCTCATTCATGAGGCCCACGCCCGGGGCACGAAGATCGCGCTGGTGAACGGCCGGATCTCACCCCGCTCCTACCCGCGCTACAAGCAGGTCCGCGCTCTCCTGCGGGGGACTCTGTCCAAAGTCGACGCGTTCTTCATGCAGGCCGAGCCCCACGCAGACCGCATCCGCG
The DNA here is from genome assembly GCA_031405615.1 of Vicinamibacteria bacterium. Classification (GTDB taxonomy): domain Bacteria; phylum Acidobacteriota; class Vicinamibacteria; order Fen-336; family JAGNNV01; genus JAGNNV01. The sequence continues at coordinate 7,437 of JANNJB010000792.1, forward strand.
CGATGGGGGCCCCGGAAAACAGAGTGAAGGTCACCGGCAATCTCAAGTTCGACGCTCTCGACTTCGGCCGTCCGAAGGAGCGTCTGGTGCGCATCATTCTCTCCGAACCGCAGCGACCTATTGTGGTCGCGGGCAGCACGGTTCCCGGTGAAGAGGAAATCGTGCTCAAGGCCCTGAAGATCGCCCGGGAGAAGGTCCCAAACCTCGGCCTCGTCCTGGCTCCCCGGCATCCCGATCGTTTCGCCGAGATACCGGCGATCGTCGAGGCTGCGGGGTTCAAGTGCGTTCGTCGCACCGACCTCGAGCCCGGCCAGTGGAAGCCGGACGACGTTCTTCTGCTCGACACCCTGGGCGAACTCGCCTCCGTGTTCTCCCTCGCCACCGTGGGTTTCGTGGGCGGTTCGCTTTTGCCGCAGGGGGGGCACAACGTCCTCGAGGTGTCGGCGAGCGGCGTGCCGGTGCTCACGGGCCCGAACGTCCAGAACTTCCAGGAGATCGCCAACGAATTCCACAAGGAAGGCGCGCTCGTTTTCGTCAAGGATGCGGCGGAGCTGGCCAGGGAGATCGTGTCTTTCGTGACCGACAAGGCCCGGCGCGACGAAGTGGGCGGCAAGGGCCGCGCGTTGATCGAACCCAACCGGGGCGCCCTGGGCCGCACGGTAGACGGACTGTCCGGTCTCATCGAGCCGGCTCGGTCCTGATCCGCTTGAGGCCCATTGCGAGAGGCGCTTTCGATTCTGGCCCCGCTGGGGTGGGTTTATGGTTTCGCTGCGGCAATGAGACGCCGCACCTACGCGCGAGGGATCTTCAAGTCACACCGCCTCAGGTCTCCCGTGATCAGCGTCGGGGGACTCGCCATGGGAGGGTCGATGAAGACGCCCGCGGTCGTGGAGATCGCCCGGGCTCTTGCCGCCCGAGGGCCCGCGGTGGGTGTGCTCGGACACGGCTACCGCGGAGATAACCCCGGCCCGGTCGTGGTTTCGGATGGCGAGAAGCCGCTTTCGACCGTCGACCGCGTAGGTGACGAGGCGGTGCTCCTGGCTCACGAGCTGCCCGGATGCCCGGTGGTGGTGGGCCGGGACAAGGTCGCGGCCGGCCGGCTTCTCGAGGACAAGTTCGGAAAACGAATCATCGTGGTGGACTCCGGTTTTCAGCACCTTCGCCTGTTTCGCGACCTCGACATCGTCTGCGTGACCGAAGCCGATCTGGGCGGTCGTGTGATCCCCGCGGGCATGTTGAGGGAGACTCCCGCGGCCCTTCGCGGGGCGCAGATCATCTTCACGGACCGCCTGACCGACGGCCCACGCGTGGCAAAGCTCCGCGAGACCAGGCCCCGCGATGTCTTCTCTCTCGCGCGGGCCGAATTCGGTTTCTTTCCAGCCGACGGTACCGGGGAGGAGGCCGAGGCGCCCAAGAAGGCCTTTGCCTTCTGCGGCATCGGCTCGCCCGAGCGGTTCGTGAAGGATCTGCGCGCGCGAGGCGTCGAGGTGGTGGGCCAGCGTTTCTTCCGGGACCACCACGCCTACTCGGAGGGCGACCTGCGCGGTGTCGCGAAGGCCGCCGAGGCGGCGGGAGCCAACGCCTCGGTCACGACCACGAAAGACGCGGTGCGCATTCAGGCGTGGCCTGGACCCCTGCCTCTTCTCGCTCTCGCCGCGCGTCTCGACATCGAACGCCTCCCCCAGGTGCTCAAGAGGATCGACGCCTTGATCCTGGCCCGGATCAAGGCGGGGAGGTAGCGTGCCGCGCGACGTTCGCTTCAACCTCGAGGCGTGGGCCCTCGGCGTCTTCAAGTTCATGGCCCTGGTCACGCCACGCTCTCTCTTCCTGCGCAGCGGCCGGATGCTCGGCGCGCTCGTGGCCGCCTTCGACACGAAACACCGGAACATCGCCAAGGACAACCTGCGCCGGAGTTTTCCCGACTGGAACGAAGCGCAGGTCGATCGAACCGCGCGTGGTGTGTGGGTCCATTTTGGCGGCGTGATGTTCGACCTGGTCCGCATCCTCGCACGGGGTCCGGCGGCCGTGGATGCGCTCGTCACCATCGAGGGGCGCGAACACGCCGAGCGCGCCCACCGTTCGCCCCACGGTGTGGTCCTGATCACCGGCCATTTCGGCAACTGGGAGACGCACGGGATCGTCCATGCGAAACATTTCGGTTCGATCGGCGTCATTGCCCGCCCCCTCGACAACCCCCGCCTCAACGCCGCGATGACTGCGCTTCGAGAGAGCGCCGGCAACGAGGTGATCGAGAAGGAACACGCGATGATCCGGTCGATGCGAAGACTGAAAGCCGCGCAGGGCGTGGCCTTCGTGGTGGACCAAAACGTCCAGGAGAAGGAGGGCATCTTCGTGAACTTCTTCGGCCGAGAGGCGTGCACCACGCCTTTCGCGGCGCGACTCGCGCTCAAGACCGGCGCCATGGTCCTGCCCTGCCGCGCGGTGATGACCGGGGATCTTCGCTACCGCGTGATCTACGATCCGCCGATCGACCCCTCCACATTCGGAACCGGAGACGAGGCGGTTCACAATCTCACCCAGGCCATGATGAACACCACCGAAGCGTGGATCCGCGCGAACCCCGACCAGTGGCTGTGGATGCACCGGCGCTGGCACACCCAGAGAAGCGCCCCGGGGACCGCGGCATGAGCGATCCGCGTCAGAGGCGAGTCGTCATACGCGCGCCCAACTGGCTGGGCGACGTGATCCTCTCTCTCCCCGCGGTCCGTGACATCCGTCGAGCCAACCCGCTTGACCGGATTCATGTGCTGGCGCGTCCCTCGGTCGCCGCTTTGTACGAAGCGGTCCCCGAGATCGACGAAGTTCTGGTCGTGAACGGCCTCTTTGCAGAGATCAGGGCGATGGGGCGGGGTTTCGACCTCGCGATCCTTCTGACCAACTCCATCGGCACCGTCCTGGCCGCGACGGTTGCCGGCGTTCCCGAGCGCTGGGGTTTTTCCACCGAAGGCCGCGGAGCGCTCTTGACCCGAAAGGCGCCTGTGCCGCTGGATGTCCGGGGTCGTTCGCAGGTGCATTACTATCGGGCGATGCTTGCCGCCATGGGTGTCCCCACGAGCGATGCCCTCGACACGTCCCTGACCCCGCCCGCCGCGTGGATCGAAGCGGGCCGTGCCCTGCTTGGGTCCGGGAGTTTCTTCGGAATCGCTCCGGGCGCTGCCAAGGGCTCCGCTAAACAGTGGCCTCCGGAACGTTTTGCCCAGGCGGCCGATCGGATCGCCGGTGAACTGGGCGCAAAGGCCGTGCTTCTGGGTGCCGCGGCGGACGCGGGCGCCGCGGCCGAAGTCGCGGCTGCGATGAAGACTCCGGTCCTCAATCTGAGCGGGCGGACCGATCTGCGCGCCTTCACCGGCGTGGTCTCTTCGCTTCAAGCCCTCATCGCGAACGACTCGGGCGCCATGCATCTGGGCGCGGCTCTCGGCATTCCGACCGTGGGCGTGTTCGGGCCCACGAATGCCGACGAGACTCACCCGGTCGGGCCGCGCGCGACGTTTGTCCGCGGTGTGGCCGAGTGTTCGCCCTGCCGCCACGTGACCTGTCCCATCGATCACCGTTGTATGACTTCGGTGGCGCCGCAAACCGTGGCCGATGTCCTGCTCCAGCAGGTGCGGTCGTGAGCCGTCCCGCCATCTTCTTCGATCGCGACGGGACGTTGTCGCACGAGATCGGCTATGTGAATCATGTGACGCGCTTCACGCCTTTCGCTTTCGCGGTCGACGCGATCCGGGCGGTGAACGCGGGAAACCGCCTCGCCGTCGTGGTCACGAACCAGGCGGGCGTGGCGCGGGGCTACTTTCCCGAGTCCCTCATCGCCGAGGTGAACGGCGTCCTTTTGGACCGCGCCGAATCCTCGGGAGCCCGGATCGACGGTATCTACTACTGTCCTCACCATCCCTCGGCCGGCGCGCCTCCGTACCGTCAGGATTGCGACTGCCGCAAGCCCAAACCGGGCATGCTCCACCAGGCGGCGAAGGATCTCGACATCGATCTCTCGAAGTCCTGGGTCGTGGGGGATCGCCACGGCGACCTCGAACTCGCCTGGAACGTGGGCGCCCGCGCCTGCCTCGTGAAAACCGGCTACGGCCTTGGCGAGATCCAGTATTGGATGTCCGGCTGGAAACGCCAGCCCGACCTCATCGCCGAGAACGCCCTCGACGCCGCGCTTCAGATCATCGAGTCTCACTGATGAAGCCCAGCCGAAGCCGTTTGCTCGAAGTCGTCGGCGCCTTTCAAGGCCGTCGCATCGCCGTGGTCGCCGACCTCGTGATCGATGAGTTTCTGAACGGCCGCGTCGAACGCATTTCCCGGGAAGCGCCGGTTCTGATTCTTCAGTACGAGGGCTCCGATCTTCGTCTCGGAGGCGGCGCCAACGCCGTCCACAACATCAAGACCCTTGGCGGCGAGCCCTTCCCCGTGGGTTTTGTCGGAAATGACGCGACCGGCCGCGCCCTGCTCGGCCTTCTCAAGCGAAAGCGGATCAAGAC
>JANNJB010000793.1:0-2001 GCA_031405615.1 Vicinamibacteria bacterium
AGGTGGGGTACCACTCGGTGCTGAAAAGGAACTCCCAGAGCGAGAACTCGTCGCGCACCAGGATCGGCGCCGCCTCGCGCAGGACGAAGAAGAAGATCGCGGCCACGAAGACGATGGCGCTCACCCCGCAAAGGCGAATCAGAGCTTCGATGGCGCGTTCGCCCAGCACCGCCCAGCGCGCCCGCTGGGGCCGCGGGGACGGGGAGGGATCAGTGGGGTGCTCGGGGCTCATGGTCTTTGGACCTCGTCTCCGTCTCGGAGCGGGGCTCGTAGCTTTTGGTCAGGGGCTTGGGCGCCTTATCGAGCCTCAGGGCTTCGCGCGGTCGGCGGGGGGCACCGGCACGTAGCCGCTGTCCTCCACCACCTTCTGGCCCGCGTCGGACAGGATCCAGTCGATGTAACGTTTCACCGCCCCCTGCGGGTCGCCGAGGGTGTAGAGGTGCAGCGAGCGTGCGAGCGGGTAGGTCTTGTCGTGGACTGCGGCGACCGTCGGGGCGATCGCCGGGCTCCCCGGCTTCGAGGTGACCTTCACCATTTTGACCGCGGCCGTCGCATAGCCCATGCCGCTGTATCCGATCGCGGTGGGTGTGCTCCCGACGAGCTCCACCACCTCCTTCGATCCGTTCAGGTCCCTCGAGCCCATGCGGAAGTCCCGGTTGCCGAGCGCGTGCTCCCGGAAGAACTCGTAGGTGCCGGAGCTCGACTGGCGGCTCACGCGCACGATGGTGTCGTCCGAGACGCCTGGGATCTTCACCCCGAGCTCCGACCAGCGCGTCGTCTTGCCGCCCTCGGCGTAGAGCTCCGTCAACTGTTCCAGTGTGATCTCGGAGAGCGGGTTCTCCTTGTGGACGTAGACGGCGAGCGCGTCGTAGCCCACGTTGAAGCCCACGGGCTTCTTGCCCGTGTTCTTCTCGGCCTGCTCGGCTTCGCTCGGCTTGATGTCGCGGCTGGCGTTCGCGATGTCGACCGCGCCCTTGAGGAGGGCGGCGAGGCCTACCCCGGAACCTCCCCCCGACACCTCGACCTCGACGTCTGGAGCGACCTTGCCGTACTCCTCGGCCCAGACCTGGGCAACGTTGACCATCGTGTCGGAGCCCTTGTTCTGGATGATGGTCTTCGCTGGCTTCGCCTTCGTCTGGCCGCCGCCGGTTCCGCAGGCGAGGACGGCGGCGAGCGGGATAAGTGCGGCGAGCGCCCGCAGGCGCAGCCGGATTCGGGTCGGGGGAAACATTTGGGTCATGGGGTTCTCCTGCGGATTTCTGGACCAGCTACTCGATTCGTATCCCCAGCACCGCCCCAACGAGCGCGCGCACGTGGCCGGAAAGGAATTGGAACGCAGCCTCGTAGGCCGCCTCGACCTCCGCGGGCGAGCCCGCGACGCGCGAGGGGTCGTCAAGGCTCCAGTCGATGTAGACCATCTTTCGAGGGGCGGGTGGGAAGGCCTGCTTGGCCTCGGGCGCGACCCCGACGATCACCTGGTAGTAATCGAGGTTCGGGACCTGGTAGATCGCCCTCGGCGCCATGCGCGAGACGTCAAGCCCCTTCTCCTTCAGGAAGGCCGTGGTCCTCGGATCGATCGCGCGGGGGTCGATCCCGGCACTCGAGAAGGTGAACTTCGGCTGGCCGAGCGAGTGCGCGATCGCCTCCGCCATCTGGCTGCGGCAGGCGTTGTGTTCGCCTACGAACAGCATCCTTATGGTCTCGGCCCCGGGGTGCTTGGCGTACTCGCCGGTGCACATGTAGAGCGTCTCCATGCACACGTTGCGGGCCTGGTCGGCCACCCGCTCGAAGCGGCGCCCGATGTTGACGAGGGGCTCCAGCATTTCGGGCAGGACGAGCTCCCGTCGAAGAGCTTCGAGAAGGTCCGCGTTGAGCCGGCCGAGAAGCGCGTCGACCGCGGGCTCCACCTGGATGACCCGCCTGGCCAGGGTGGGGTCCTGGGTCACGAAGGCCTCGACCGCGTCGTGAAGCATCGGGATCGCGAGGTCGGCCATCTCCAGG
>JANNJB010000794.1:0-3015 GCA_031405615.1 Vicinamibacteria bacterium
CAAGCTCCATTACGTCAAATTGTTGCTAATGCTGGCGGCGAAGCTTCAGTGGTATTAGACAAAATTCTTAGCAATTCTGGAAACTATGGTTTCAATGCTGCTACAGATGAGTTTGGAGATATTGTAGTTGAAGAACTAAAAATTCATTTGGTAAAAATTGAATTAGATAAAGAACATATTAAAATTTTGATTCGGAGCCCCGCTGGTTCAGACGAACGCGAACGGCACGACCACCACGAAGACGTACGATCCGGATCGGTTCTGGCTCACCGACATCGACACGACCGCGCCGTCGCTGGTTCTCCAGAACCTGCACTACACGCTGAATGATGCGGGCATGGCGACGGTGGTGGACTCGGACATCAGCAACGAAGACTGGAGCTATTCGTACGATGAGCTGAACCGGCTGACCTCGTCGACGAACGGGGTGGCAGGGAACGAGCAGACGTGGGCTTACGACAGCCTGGGCCGGTTCACAAGCAACTCGCGGGTGGGGACGACGTTTACATATCCGACGCTCGGCAACCCCCGCCCTCACGCGCCCACACAGATCTCAGGCGGCCTGCTCGGCACCGTGGCCTTCGCGTACGACGCGAACGGCAACATGACGTCGGGCAACGGCCGGACCATGACGTGGAATGCGGAAAACATGATCACGACGGTGGTGGCGAACTGGAAGACGACGAGCTTCACCTACGGCCCGGACGGGGATCGGATCAAGAAGGCCACGGGGGCGACGGTCGCGAAGTACCCGTTCGGGGACGACTACGAGATCGACGCCGGCGGGACGGTGACGAAATACTTCAACGCTGGTTTTGGAGTGATCGCCAAGAAGGTAGGGACGACGCTGTCTTGGCTGCACACGGACCGGCTGGGCTCGATCAACGCGACGACGGACGGGGGCGGCGTCCAACTTTTGCGACGGAGCTACCGGAGCTACGGGGCGGCGCTGGCCCCGGCCAGCGCATCCGAATTCACGACCTCGGGACAACCGGCGATGAGAGAACAGATTGCAGTAAACCGGACTGGGCGTTATGTGCGCGTGAAGCTGCCGGGAACGAACTACCTGCACATGGCCGAAGTTCAGGTCTTTGGCCCGACGGGAATCAATCTGGCTCTGGGGCGGCCCGCGACGCAGTCGAGCACTTGGGCTCCCGGGGTCGGCGTTGCATCGGTGGCGGTGGATGGGAGCACGGGCCCCGGGATCACGCACACGGGCCTCGATATCGAGCCATGGTGGGAGGTGGACCTTGGGGCGGAGTATTCGATCGCGAGCGTCACCGTCTGGAACCGCCCCGATTGCTGCCAGGACCGGCTGAGCAATTTCTCCCTGTTCGTTTCCAATACGCCTTTCACCGACAGCGAGTCTCTGGGCTACATCGGCCAGCGGACGGACAGCGAGACGGGACTGACGTACCTACATGCTCGGTATTACGACTCGGCCCTGGGGATCTTCTTGAGTCCCGATCCGGCGGAAGCGGACATGAACTCGTATCGGTACGGCTCGAACGATCCCGTGAACATGCTCGATCCGAGCGGGCTTGACGATGAGCCGGTTGACGACGGCGATGATTGCTGGCCGCAGTCGACGTGTGATGACGATGAATTCATGCGCGGGCTTAGGGGTTGGCAGAACGATGAGCCTGGTTGGCACGACTTCCTCGCCCGTCTTGCGGCGCGCCGCGCCGAGAGGCGCGCTCTGCGAGACGAGTGGCGACGAAATCGGCCCGACATCGGTAATGACAACGATCCTGGTTGCACTGGATCCAAGGCGAAGAGTCCGCAATGCCGTGGCGGCGAGCCGCCGCCTGAATGCTCTGACTGTGGCCAGGGTCCACGTAGCCCCGGGCCGGCGAGCCCGAGCCAGGGTCCCAATCCGTTCGACCCGAACAAGAACTTCCGCCCCCCTGGCTCCCCTGTCCCGGGCCCCGGGCAACCGTGCACAGCCTGGAATCGGTTCACCGCGAACCTCGACTATTTTCACGAGAACGCACTCATCAGGGTAGCTGGCGTCATCACTGCTGCCGAGGTCGCCTATCTCGGCGGTGGCGTGATGAAGAACGCGATAATGATGGGAGTGGCTCTCAAGAATGGGCGTTGGGTGCTGGTGCCGTTGGCTCTTCTCCCAACGATGCCCCACGCGTTGCACACGGGCCTGATGTTCGTGGGGGCGGCGGAAACCGGGATCATAGTGGCCTCCGCAGTCGACGCGAGGCTCAGCGGTCAAAATGGCTGCATCGCGTACTAGCTGGCTTACATCGAACGGCTATGGTGCCTTCTGGAAGGCGAAGACTGCGTTTCAGTACGGCGGCATGCTGGCGTTTCTCTTCACGGTGTTTGGGCCCTTCGAGCGGCTAACGGAAATGAGCACGTTCGCTGGTCTGGCTTGGATCGGCGGCTCCGCGGCTTGGGTCGTGGCCGGCGCCGTCCTCGTGCGGTGTAGGACGTGTGGCGCAAGGGTTTACCTCTGCGAGCTTGTCGGCTTAGTGGGCCAGACGAGGATCATCGATCTAATGGCCTGTCCCTTCTGCGCGGCTGAAGCCGAGGCCAGCCGTTACGCCGCCGAAGTCGCTGCTCGACGGGCACTCGTCAGGCTCGCAGGGGTGCTTGCGCTTGTGGTTCTTCTTCTCGTGGCCCTTGACTATTGGGCTTTGTATCTACGCCGACCCAATCAATAGCATGGGTCCGGTACCCCGGAAATGGGAGTTTGCAGCACGGGAGTGGCCCGAACCCGGTTCTTCTCCGGGTCGCCCGCGAAAACTTCCAGCGCTTTGGCGCATCGTCGAAGGATCTACCCCATGTCCGAAGGGCGCTTGAGAGCGAGCGTCCGGCTTGACCGGGGCACCCTGGGAAAGTTGCGGCGCGGCCGCGCACCCAAGGAGGGCTCGCTTCGCTCGCCGTTGTCGTCAAGGCCACGGCGGCGGCCGGTAGTTTGATGTCGCGGTCGCGTGGTGCGTTCGTGAGGTCGAGTCGTTCGTGATCCGAGAACGCGCACTTATACAAAGCTGGCCCTGA
>JANNJB010000795.1:0-5323 GCA_031405615.1 Vicinamibacteria bacterium
GGAGCAGGAGGGCATCCTCGCCGCGTTGGCCGAGGGCAAGATCGACATCATCATCGGCACGCACCGGCTCGTGCAGGACGACACATCCTATTGGCAGCTAAGGACTTGCATCTTGCTTGCCCTCAGTACCCCAGCATCACATCGATCAGGGGAATGCGCAGTTCGGCGCTCGCGAAGAAGCCCTTCGAACCGACGAAGGAGAGGTATTCGTACCCGCGCATTTCCATGTTTCCGCCGAAGCCGAAAAGGCGCGGCTGATCGCCGGTCGAGGAGAAGCCGCGCACTCGCGTGGCGAGCAGCATGGACGTGCCGCCCACCCGCATGTACTTGCGGGCGTCGAACTCGATGGTGTTCCGGGCGATCATCGAACCGAGCTTGGGTGAATATTCGAACGAAAGGTTGATGGTCGAACCGGAGAGCGGACCGAACTCGCGAAACCGCGTGGTTTCGCGCGTGTAGCCGATGCTCAGCGGGATCGCGCTGCCGCTGTAGACGGGCACCTGCTGGCCAAGAAAACCCGCCTGCTGGATGACCTGCTGCTGGATCTGGGGATCGTTGTAGCCGGTCTTGATTCTCGAATAGCCCGCGGCGAGCTGAATCCGGTTGAACTTGTTGAGCGGGTAGATCGCGAAACCGATGGCCTGGGTGTAGCGCTCCGTGGTCAGGGCGCCGTCGCGGGTGTAGAGGGACGAATACTGGTAGGGAGAGAAGTAGTAGTAGGTGAAATCCGAAGCCGTGACCCCCCAGTTCCAGCGCGACGAGAGGTTCGCGTACTGAGCCGCGTAATTCCGGTACTCGCGGATGGAACTTGCGGTGAAGAGGAACGTCTGGTCGCCGAGAACATCGGTGAGCGCTATCTGGGAGCCGCCGAAGAAGTCGCCGTTTGAAGTGAAGCCGACGTTGAGAGGCGGGCGGCCTTCCAGGAACATGCCTTCGAAGAGGCGCTTGCGCCGCTTGTTCTCCGCGACCACCTGGTGGGTTACGTCGGGCTGGAAGTCGATCACTTCCGAGGGCGCGGTCGCGAGCGCTTGCTCCACTTCCTTCGCCGGCTCGGAGGGGTCAAGGGTGTAAAGCTGATACTCACCTTTGAAATAGGTGATGAAGCCGATACGGTTGCCTTGCGCGGTCTTGAGGGGGGCCGGCGCCATGTTCCCGACCATGGCATCGGTGAACTGCTTGATCACGCCGGTCTTGATGTCGATGCTCCGGAGGTTGTAGATGCCATCGTCCTCGTTGGACGAATACAGCACCTCCGACCCGTCCGCCGAGAAATAGGGAGCCACGTCGGCGAACGGTCCGTAGGTCAGGTCGATCCGTCGCGACGGATTGCCCAGGGGGAACATCACGATCTTGTGATTGCCGCTGACCCGTCGGTTATAGACAACCAGCGTGCCATCCGGAGAGATCCGCGGATTGGCATCGAAGAAATCGTCCTGGGTGAGGTTCTTGTACTCGCCGGTCTCCAGATTGACGAGGTAGATATCGGCCACGCCCTCGTTGGTGGCGGCGAAAAGCGCCTGCTTGCCGTTTGGGAGAATCGAGGGAGATTCGACCTCGTCGAGGTCCAGGGGGATCTTCTTCACCACATCTCCACTAAGAGGGGAGACGAGGAAGAGGCTGCGCTTCTTACCCGTACGTCCGATGAAGGCGACAACATCGCCCTTTGGAGAGAAATCGATGGTGCGGCCGGTGACGAAACCCCTCGCCCGGGAAGGTCACATTCTCGTATCGGCCGGTGTAGCCCTTGGTGAGGTTCTTGACCACCGAGCCGTCCTTGGTCGACAGCATGACGATGTCCGCTTCGCCATCGTTGCGGTTGCCGGTGATCGCGGCGACGACTTCGCCGGAGGGGGAGGGGGCGAAGGCGTAGACCTGCGAGAAGGAGGTCTTCTCCTGGTCCGGCGAGATATCCATGCCGTAATCCGTCGGACGCTGGCGGTCACGGAAGGGCTTGAATTTCTCCTTGAGCCACTTCTCGAAGGCTTCGTCGAACTCCTTGGGCGACATCCGGAACGTCTGCTGATAGATGTTGTCGTCCGAGGTGGCGATGATGCTCTTGCGGAGGGTGTAGAGAAACTGCCGGATTCCCTCTTTGCCGAAACGGGCCGCGATGAAATCAAAGACCGCGTGGCCGAGGTTGTAGTCGACCCGGCCGCCCGCCACCTGCATCTTGGACATGCGGGGGATCTGGTCGTTTAGGGCCGCGTCCCGCACCGTCATCAGGTCGTGCGAGTCCCAGTCTCCCCGGAGATAGTCGGCGAGACCCTCGTCGATCCAGAGAGGAATGCCGCGGGAGACGAGGCCGCGCGGAATGAGATCGAACTCGAAGATGTGCGCGAGTTCGTGGGTGATGAGACCCTGGAGACGATCGGGCGCGCCGTCCACCGGGATCACCATCCGGTTTCGCATGGGCTCGGAGAAGGCCTGAACGCCCTCGGGAATGAAGTCCGGAAACAGATTCGTCTGTTCGAACTCCGAATGCGTCTTGTAGAAAACCACGGGGATCGAAGACTGAATCTCGTGCTTCAGCTCCGAGGAGATGTGCTGGTAGCTGCTCTCGAGATAGGAAACCAGGCGAGCCAGATGCTGCTCGAATTCGGGGTAGTAGTAGACCTCGAAATGGGGGCTCTTGTAGACGCGCCAGGCGAACTTGTCGTAGTTCACCTTGTTCTTTCCGAAGTACGGGATGTACTGCGCGAACGCCATGGGCGCGGCCAGGGTCGCAAGCACCCACAGCGCGGTGAGGCGGAGGGGTCGTTTCATGTAGGTCATCGTCATCCTCGAAGGGGGAGCCGCCTAGGGAAGGAGAACCCGCGTTCCGCGGATCCTCTGGGGAGAAATCACTCCCAGGAAGTTCGGCAGGAGACGGTCCATGAGTTCGAAGTAGGAGGAAAGGGGCGAGACCTTCTGTTCTTCGCCATAAACCACCTCTTCGGAGAACCGTTCCTTGTGAAGGAGCCGCCCGGTGGCCCCGTCGATGAACGAGAAGTCGGCGGAGAGGGAGAAGGCCTTGCGTTCGGCGTACCGGTTTCCCCGCACCTCCCGCACCCGTCCGCGGTTGTCGCGCACCAGCGCCGCTTCCTGCTGGAACCCGGACCGGTTCTGCTCTTCGAAGGTGAGTTTGCCGGTCACGATCAGCGGGTTCTGATACTCCTCCCCAAGTTTTCTCCAGAAAGCGCCATCCTGGAGGATCCGTTCTCCTTCCGCGCGATAGCGATCCCGATCCTCGCGGGTCACGCGGACGTCCTCCGCGAGTTTGAAAGCTTTTGTGAGGGCCTGGTTGAGGGGCGGGCGATCCGGTTCGATCACCTGCAGCTTCGAAGCGGATCGAAGCTGGTTCTGGAGAAGCCGGGAAGTTTCGGGAGCGAGGTCGATGCCCTCGTCCACGAGGTCGGTGACGAAACCGGCTACGAGAACGCGCCGGAATTTCGAGACGTCGAGCTTTGACTTGAGAGGCGTCTCGATCGGAACCTCGAGGGCGCTGGCGCAACCCGAGGCAAACAGGATCGAGGCGAGGGCCGGGGCGAGGAAACGAAACGCGGGCTTCATCGACGGTCCTCCCGGTTGTCGCCCGTGGGCGAGGGCGAAGGCGCCGGCGAGGACAAGGGCGCGGCGGCGGGCCGGGCCGCTGGCGTCTTCAATTTTCGGTTCCGCTTCTCGTCGGCTTCGCGGAAGAGGTCGTAGTTCTGCTGAATGGAGAGATTCTTCGGATCGAGCTGAAGAGCGCGCTCGTAGGCGGTCCGCGCCTTTTCGAATTCACCCTGCTGCTCCAGGGTCACGCCCAGGTTGTTGAAAGCGGAGGCCGAGTCGGGGTTCAGGGAAGCGGCCTGCTCAAAACGAAATCGCGCCTCCTGCCACAAGCCGCGCCGGGCGACATCGATTCCAAACGCCACGACCTTCTTGGCGTCCTTTTCGTTATCGGCAAAAGCGGGTGCGGAGCAGGCGAGGAGACAGACGGCAGATAAAGGAAGAAGGCGGAATCGCGTCATTGAAAAATGCGCTCCTTAATAGAAAGTCCGAGGATATTAAGGCACGGCTCCTCGAAGGCAGCAAAACGCAGGCCACCGCAAGGAGCCCGTCGAGCAACGGTTTCTGCCTCGGTGTGTCCCGCGCCGTGGACACTTCCGAATCCGAAGTGGACGTTCGAGGAGGCCGCTTCAGAAAATGCGGAAGCTGACGGGCGCGTTCGCGATGGTGGCGACGGGACGGCCGCCCTTGATCGCGGGGGAGAAGACCCACTGGCGAACCGTCTGGATCGCCGCGTTGTCGAGCTGAGGGATGGACCGGAGCACGCGGGCCCGGCCCACCTTTCCGTCGATGCCGATGACAATCTCAAGGGTGACGACACCTTCGATCTTCTTGATGAAGGCTTCCTGCGGATAGACCGGGCGAGTCATTTTGAGCAGCCGCGGAGGCTGATCGTAGTCGAGCACCGGAGAGTCGCCGGTTCCCCCGATCACTCCTCCGATCACACCTCCAAGCGTGCCGCCCACGGTCCCGCCATCTACACCGCCGGCCATTCCGTCGACGGATCCCGCTACCGACCCGTCTTCCACACCAAACTGCTTGAGAGGGTCGATGCCCTTCTCGGGTTCGACCGGCTTGGGGTCGTCGGGGACCCTCGGTTCAACCAGAACATCGGGGTCCGGGGGCTTGGCGCCCGTCTTCTCCGGGGCCTTCTCGGTCGGCTTGATGGACGAACCCTTGGGCAGCGGCGGCGGGGGAGGCGGGGGCGGGTTGTAGATCAACGCCCGGATGTAGTCGACGGGAGGGGGCGATTCGTCGGGATAAAATAGCGGGGACAGAATCACCAGAAAGATCAGGAGAGCGTGCAGGGCCACCGAGATGGAGAACCAGCGGGCGCGGGCCGTCTTCTCATGCAGGTCTCCCGTGTAAATGGAGAAGAGTTCGTCCCGCGGGTGTTCGTTCTCGGTCATTGGCAACCCTTTAGACGCAGCAGCAAGAAAACTGCCACCAGGCATCCCATCAAGAGCCCGCGGAGTCTACCCCCCCACCCTGCATACACCTTCCGTTCCGGGCCGCGGGGGCGGCCGGCGGATGCCTGACCTCAGGCCGAGGGAACCCGCCCGGACTGACGATTCTGCCACCAGATGACAATCGGGCTCGCGATATAGATCGTGGAGTACGTCCCGACGATGATTCCGATGACCATGGTGAAGCCAAAACCGCGCAACACTTCACCGCCGAAGTGCCCAATTTAATCTTGCGGTCATGTATAACAACGGCCAAGGCGTATCCCAGGATTACGCCGAAGCAGTGAAGTGGTATCGCATGGCTGCTGACCAAGGAGATGCGTCAGCCC
>JANNJB010000796.1:0-1836 GCA_031405615.1 Vicinamibacteria bacterium
AGTCCATTCGCACCCGTCAGGAAAACGCACAATATTTGCCGGATCAGTTCATCGATCCCGCGATTGCGGTGACGAGTGAGAGCCAATTCGTCGGTGTCTACTCGTGGCGAAACGAAATGCCGGACTTCTCGAAAGAGGAAAAGCCGGCGGCGCCGACGATCCAGATCGTGAACCTGAAGTCCGAACACAAGCCCTTCGAGATCTTCGAACCGGGCGCGCGCATGCGCGTGTTCAAGATCGAATCGCGGCGCGACATTTCCGCCTTTCCGTGGTGGAACCACTGGCCCGAGGCGCAGATTCCCTCGGATGGCCGCTATGCCATCATGCCGGACCGGCCGTCGCACTTCTCGCTCTCGTGGGGCGGCCCGCCCATTCACCGGCGACCGGACGGGGCCTACTACGCGACCTGGCTTTATGGCGCGAAGACGAAGCCCGTGCCCGGAGACATCGCGCGGCTCGGCCGCTCGTGGGTGCAAGCCCCCGCGCTCACGTTGAGCGGGACGGGCTGGAGCGGCGGAGCCTACGACCGCACCGAGCGCGGTTATCTGCTGCGGCGCGACGGTGCGGCCACCAACCTCGCGTTTCGACTCGAAGCGAGCAACGACTCCCCGGTTGAGAACGTGTCACTGCGGATCGAGGGGTGGGGCGACGCCGAACCCGTGGTCACACTCGATGGCCGCGCTTTCGGCCGAGCCGAAGGGCTACGCTTCGGGCACGTGCGCGGCCTCGAGCGCACCGATCTGGTGATCTGGCTGCCAGTCGTGCGGACGCAGCCGGTTTCGGTGAACGTTACGGCGAAGCCTCAGACTGCAGCGGCAATGCGATGAAGCTGCGATTGAACGGCGCCTCGCTCGCGGCGGTACTCGCACTCGGGTTCGGAATGTCCTGCACTCAGGCGCCCGCGCCCGTGGCGGGAGCACGGCCCGCCGAGACTTACGCCACCGTGGTGTTCCTGAGCGGCAGCGAGTTCTTCAACTGGGCGCACGCCGGGATGCGCGACGCCGCCGCCGCGATCGGTCCGCACGTAACCGTCGAGCTCAAAGGCCCGGCCGAGTGGGATGCCGCACTCGAGGCGCGCACCATCGACCAGCTCGTGGCGCGCAAGGTGGCCGGAATCGCGGTCACCGCGGCGGAGGCCGAGGCCCTTACCCCCTCGATCGACCGGGCGATCGCGGCGGGCATTCCGGTGATCACATTCGACTCCGACGCTCCAACCAGCAAACGGCTGGGGTTTGTCGGCACGAACAACTACAACGCCGGCCTCACAGCCGGGCAGGCCATGGCCGAGTGGCTGGGCGGCAAGGGTGAGATCGGCATCTCCACATTCCCGGGGCCGGACCACCTGCGACGCCGGGTGGAGGGATTCACGGAAGGCCTTCGCCAGGCCGGCCCGGACATCCGCATCGCAGCCACCGTCAACGACGAGGGTGATGTCGCGCGCGCCGAGACCCAGATCACGGCGATGCTGCAGGCCAACCCCGGGATCACCGGCATCTTCTGCGCCCACGGCAACCCGGGCCCAGGCGCCGCCGCGGCGGTGCGCAACCTCGGCCGCAAGGGCAAGGTCCAGATCATGGCCTTCGACTTCGCGACACCGGTGATCGAGCTGATCGAGAGCGGCGAGATTCGCGGCACGGTGGGCCAGAACCCGTACCTGATGGGTTACATGGCGATGCAGCTGGCCCACGCAGCGCGTCACCCCACCGGGGCGCACCGGCAGGCTGTTGTTCACGACCAGGAGATTCGGGAAGGTGCCGGTCATGGACACCGGCGCGAAGTCCTTGATGTGGTCGAAGGGCATCTTCGCGTAGAGCGTCGGGTTGATGGCGTGCGACG
>JANNJB010000797.1:0-4743 GCA_031405615.1 Vicinamibacteria bacterium
CATCGTTTGTGCCTCAGTTCGAGCGCGACATGCTCATGGTTTCGGAGGATTGGGATATTCGAGTTTCTGGAAATCGAGACTCAGCTTCGAGATCACCGCCTGTCTCTTGCCGGTCCGCACGAGAGGGATGAGGTCCACGAACTGCACGTCGATCCGCGTCTCCTCGCCGAGGTACTGGCGCAGCACGGAAAGAATCTCCCGCTCGAAGAGTTCGGGCGCGAATCGAGTGCCCTTGACGACCTTGAGGACGATGGCCCCGCGTTCCTCCTGCACCACCTGGTACTGACGGACGAGATAGTCGTAGTCCTTGAAGAGGTGCGAGAAGAAGGTGCCCGGCATCACCCGGCCATGGGCGCCGATCACCAGCGACTGAACGCGCCCTTCGATGCGGCCGACGCGCGGCAGGCCGCGGCCGCAGGGGCACGCTTTCGTCTCGTCCATCGCCTCGGCGAGGTCGCCGACCCGGTAACGGATGAAAGGCAGGCAGAGGTTGTTGAGGTCGGTGATGACCACCTCTCCCACCTCGCCGGGTGCGGCCGGACGCCCGTCCTTCAGGATCTCCACGATGTAGCTCTCGGCCATCACATGGTGACCCTCGTGCGCGTCGCATTCGTAGGCAATCCCGGAGAACTCGCGGCTGCCGTATTTGTCGAACACTCGCGCTCCGAAGGCTTCCTCGATGATCCGCCGACTTTCCTCGGGTAGCGCCTGCGCGGAGGAGATGATGCCCCGCGGACGGAGGCCGGGCCGGCTCTTCGCCGAGCCCAGGTGTCCGGCGAGATAGTTGAACGATTCCGCGTAGCCGTCGATCAGGACCGGGTCAAACGCGGCCAGCCGACCCAGGAACGCAGCCATGGCGCCCTCGGACATCTCGAACGCGGGCACGAACAGCCGGCGCAGGAGCCAGGCGTCGAAACGCTCTCTCGCCACCTGCGACGGGCTCATGCCGAGGGTCTGATGCCACAGCCGCGCCTGGCGGTCGCCAAACTGCCAGCCCGCCCACTCCATCGCGCGCAGGGTCGAAGCCAGGCGGATCTCAAGCTGATGCTGATCGGCGTAGCAGACGAAAGGCTCGCCGGTGGAGCCGGAGGTCGCGATGCGCAGGATGCGATCGTTGTCGTGGTTGTCGGAGAGAAGGTCGAAATGGAGGTTCTCACGCACGTCCGCCTTGCCCAGGAGCGGAAGCTTCGCGAGGTCCGCGATGCCCATGATGTCTTCGGGTTTGAGGCCGAGCGCATCCATCTTCTCGCGGTAGTAGCCCACGTGGTGATACGCGTGCCGGATCAGCCGCCGGAGCTTCTCCTCTTGAAGGGAGCACATCTCCGGGAGAGACAACCACTGACTCCGCTTGAGTTCCCGGTAGTAAAGCTCGGTGCGCCGGGTGAGCAGCCACGCGTGCAGGGGCATCGTCCGGAAATAGACCGCGCGGCGCAGGCGTCTCGACCACGAGATCTCGAGATCGGTCCTTGAGGGCGGGTGACGGGACAGGAAGTCCGCGACCAGACTCTCCTGCTTCGGGGCGAGGCGGAATTCGACGAAGCCTCGGGCGAGATCGGCGATGACGCGGACGATCAGGCGCAGGGGGAAACTCGGAATGAAGCTCTGGCCGACGAGACGGTTCTCGAACACCGTCTCGATCTCACGGATCGAGTAGCCCTTCGTGTGCGCGGAAACCGCGATGAAGGTCTGGAAGTAGGCGTACTTCAGCCGGCGATGAAGGATGTCCGCGAGCGTCTCTCGCCGGGCGATCACGAAGCCCGACTTGTTGTCGCGAAGTCGCATTCCGAACATGGTGTTGAGGAGCGTGTTGAGACCCCGAGAAAGGTGGTAACGCGAATCCCTTTGGCGCCCGATCAGGCTTCGCGACCCCTGCACCATGTCCACACGGGTGTGCAGCAACTCCCGATGCAGCCTGCCGACGTCCTCGGGCTGATACTGCAGGTCCGCGTCGATGAGACAGACGTAGGTGCCCGTAGCCTTCGCGACCCCCGAGTCCCAGCCGGCGGCGAGACCGCGGTTCTTGTCGTGGTGGACGGGAACCACCTCAGGATGGTTCTTGGCGAGGGCATCGATGACGCTGCCGGTCTCGTCGCGGCTGCCGTCGTTCACGAGGACGATCTCACCCCGGACCTTTCTCTTGTCGAAGACGCTCCGCAGGCGGGCCACCAGTTCGGGCAGATTCCCCGCCTCGTTGTAGCAGGGGACGACGACCGAGAGTTCGACCGAACTCACGAAGGCTGCGTGCGGATCCACTCCCAGGTGGATCTGAGGCCTTCATCGAGGGGAGTGTGGGAGCGGAAGCCCAGCAGGCTCTCGGCGTGCCCGGTGTTCGCCACGCGGCAGCTCGAGGCGGTGTTGTCGGCTCCATCGTGGACCGGTTCGAACCGCACACCCGCGGCCAACATCATGGCCTCGGTCAGTTCGTTCACGGACAGCGCGCGGCCGGAGCCCACGTTCAGAACCTTGCCGTTCACCTCGCGCGACATGGCGAGGATGGTGGCTCGTGCGATGTCGTCCACGTGAGAGTAGTCAAGCGCCTGTTCTCCGTCGCCGTGGATGATCGGAGGTTCGTTCCGCCGCAGTCGTTCGAAGTTCGAGACCACCACACTCTTGTAGCCCGTGCCCACGTGCTGCCGCGGCCCGTAGACGAAGAAGTAGCGCAGAGACACCGCGGCGAAGTCCCCGCGGCGATACGCGGCCTCCACGAGGTTCTCGCCCGCGAGTTTCGTCGTTCCATACAGAGTGTGCGGATGGCAGGGCTCGCTCTCGACCATCGGGGCGCCCGACATCCGACCGTAAGCGTAGAGCGACGACGAGAAGACGAGCTTGTGAATTCCCGCGACCCTGGCAGCCTCGATGACGTCGTTCGTCCCGAGCACGTTGGTGAGGACGAGTTCGCGAGGCGAGTCGAGGGAGGGCCGGTGTTTTTCGGCCGCCAGGTGGAAGACGCCGTCGACGCCCTTGAATTCCCGGGCCAGCGTTTCGACCGGAACATCCCCGAGCGTGGTTTCGACGACCACGAGACGGCCGTCATCGGGAAGCCGCTCGCGCCGGCCGGCCTTGAGCGAGTCGACCACCACGATCCGCCCCGCTCCCTGATCGAGAAGCTGCCGGACCACGGTCGCGCCGATGAAGCCGCAGCCTCCGGTGACCGCGAATGTGGCGTTTTCGATGTGAACCGCGGGCATGGCGGGGGAACTCTATCCAAGAACGAGCCTGGACCACCTCTCGAAGTGCCCGAACTGCATCCACACGCCGGTGGAGATGAGACCCAGCGCGACGAGCCAGCGCGCCGGGCCCGACTCGATTCGATCCACGGCCACCGCGGCCAGGATCGCGAAACCCGGCCCTGCGAACTCGATTTCCTTGAGGTCCTTGAAGAGACCGAAGGACAAAGCGCGAAGGAGAACCAGCGAAAGGAAGGCCAGGGCATAGGCCTTGATGACGGTCGCAGCCGGATCGCGCCGGCGGGCGATGAGCAGGAAACCGGCGGCTGCGAAGAGAGGGAAGCCGTAGCCCGTGAACAGGACGATCCGCGCGAATGCGTCAAGGGGTGAACCGGCGGTGGTCGGCGCGGCCGTTGTGGTCTGGCCCGACCCCGAAACAACCGCGGGAACGATCTCGCGGACGAACGCGAGTGTGAACTCGCCGTACATCCCGAAGACCACGAGGATCGCGGCGACCAGCCACAGCGTGACGACGCGCCAGCGGCTCGAAACCGCCAGGAGGGCCAGAGCCAAGAGGAAGGCACTGGTGTTGAAGAGACTCGAAACGTAAGTCAGGAAGGTAGCCAGGGTCGCGGCGAAGACGAGAGCGGCGGGTTTCCAGTCCTTGGGCCGCTCGATCGCCCGCACCGCCAGCACCACAACGAGCAGATCGAGGGCGTGACCGGCGAGCGTCGACCACATCGCGTACAACATGCGGCTGGTGAGGATCGGAAATGCGAAGGTGAACCACGCAGCAGCCACGGCTGCCGATGGGACAAGGAGTCGGGCCAGCACGAACGCGAGCGCCACCTCGGCGGCGGTCGTGAACAGCGCCACGTGTTTGATAGCACGCACCACGATGTCGCGGTCGGGAGGGAGCGCGGTGAAGGGGAGATAGAAGACGGGAGAGTAAGGGAAGGCGTACTTCTTCCCCGCGACGATCCGTGGATAGCCGACGCCCAGGTCGACCTGGGCCTGCCTCGATCGTTCCATCAATGACCCCTCGTAACTGCGAAGGGCGCCGACATAACGATCGTTCTGCCGGACGTCGTTATAGAAGTAGCTCGGGTGGAAGAGGAAGACGCCCTTGACGAGCAGAGTGGCGGCGATGGCGAGAACTGCGGCGGTCTGGCCCCGGAAGATCAGGGCTGCGAGGATTGAGAACCCGATCGTCGGCGCAGCGACGTCCCGCATGCTGTGGACGAAACCGAACGGGTCCATGGCCGCGAAGCCGGCGAGGCCCACCAGGATCAACGTGGTCGCCCCTCCGGCAAGGGGAAGCGAGGCGCCGGTGAGCAGCAGCGCGCCGAAGATCCCGACGGGGAGCACCCACACCATCCATTCTCCGAGCGGGATCCGCCATCGGGCGCCTTCGATCCGGATCCAGTCGAGCGCCATTCCGAGCTTTGGGTCCTCGCTGGTGAGTTCGAGGTTGAGCGGCCCTTCGGGCAGCGGCGCTTCGATTTCCTGGATTCGCTGGCGGCCGCGCGGCTGCTCGAACGATGTGAACGATTTTCCATTCACCGCCACGCTCACC
>JANNJB010000798.1:0-2450 GCA_031405615.1 Vicinamibacteria bacterium
TACGACGCGAATTCGCTCGATGAGCTCTGGCCCACGCAGCGCCCCTACGGGAACACTCCTTGGTATGTGCCGGAAATGTTCAGGCGCGACACGAAACCCGTGGGGACATTCGACCGGCGGTGAATACCGGGGTGGCGGCGCCCTGCGCGCCGCTTGCCCCTGGGCCTGCAGAACGGCCACGCCGGACGAGCTCGGCGTCCAGCAAATGATCGGATTGCCGGGTTCACGTATCGTTCCGCGGCGATGCGCTAAAGCCTAGCTAGACGTCTGGATGATCCGGACGACCAATCGCTTCTGGATCAGGTGCGCCTTCTCGCCCTTGTGGAGGGTGATGAAGGCCCCGGACTGGTTGACGCAGTCGACGAGCCGACGCTGGTTGCTCGGCGTGTCCAGAAGGACCTCGCCTTCGAAACGGCCGCCGGGGCATTCGATCACCACCGCGCACCGCTCCTCCGTGGTCGGCGTGTCTTCTTCGCGCGCCGGGGGGGGCGTGAAGCTCAGGCGGACGACAGAGTGACGGGCGATCAGCTCGGTTCCCTGCGTTCCCGCCGGCCGGAAGGGGAAGAACGTAGCCGCATCGGCGCTCCACGCATCCACCGACTGAGACTCGGGGACGAAGATGGCGCCGCGCTGGACGCGGCTGTCTGTGAACTGAAGTTCCACTTCGATCGAAGTGGTGGGTACGCGGAACTCTTCCATTGAATCCTCCTGGGCTGCTACCCCTGCGGGGGGGTGGGCGCCACCCTTGGCTTCGCGCATTGCGAGCACAGGGCGATGTAGTTGACGGCCGCGGGCGGGAACGAGTGGCTGTCGCCCGTGAAAACCGGCGACCAGCGCGACGCGCCGGGATCGCCGGTCAGCGGCTGAAAACACCGCTCCGATGACTGATGGCAACCACTTCGCTCACACTCGCATCGGTTGGCCGCGCGATCTTTGAGCTGCTGTACGAATTCCGGTGGAAAGTTCATGCTGTTTACCTGGCCCCGAGCGTAAGACTACGACTGTTCGGCGCGATCGCGAACAGGTGCTCTGCCCCGCGGATGTAGATGGTCCCGCGGGACAGGGCGGGCGAGGCCCAGACCGGCTCGTCCACCGTGTTCGTGGCCAGAACCTCGAACTTCGGTCCGGCCCGGATCACGAAGGTCGTGCCGTTGTCGCTCGTCACCAGCAGCTTGTCTTCAAACGCGACCAGCGACGCGCGTATCTGCGACGGCACGGGCACCCGGCCGCCTTCGTAGACCACTTCACCGGTGTCGACGTTGAGGCAGGTCAGGATGCCGCCGTCGCTCACGAGATAGACGTAGTTCCCGTGGACGATGGGCGAGGCGACGTACGCCGTGCCTTTGCCGTGTCGCCAGACGATCGAGGGCGAGTCGGTGAGGTCGCCCGTGCCGCCAAGGCGGATGGCGAGGGCGCGCTTCGCCTGGCTGCCCGCGGTCAGGATGACGAGGCCGTTGCCCGTCACCGGGCTGGGGATGGGATGACTCTCGGTGCCGTTGGCGCGCCACAGCTCTTTCCCGGTGCCTGGGTCGTAGGACGTGACCGACTCAGCGCCCGCGGTCACCAGTTCGAATCGCTCCGCCACCTTCAGGAGCAAAGGCGTCGCCCAGCTTCGGCGGTTTTTCCGTTCGACGCGCCAGACCGGCTTGCCGGTTTTCTTGTCGAGGGCGGTGATGAACGACCCGGCGCCCATCTCCTGATCGCATTGCAGCAGGATCAGGTTTTCGAAAAGGATGGGCGAGGTCCCGGGCCCGAGGCCCGCCTTGATGACGTCGCCGACCGAGGACTTCCATTTGAGATTGCCCTTGAAGTCGTAGGCGTAGAGCCCGAGCGACTCGAAGAAGGCGTAGACGAGTTTGCCATCGGTCACCACCGTCGACGAGGCGTAGTTGTTCGCGCGGTGATGATCGTCCGACATCAGTCCTTCGTAGGACGTCTTCTTCCAGAGGATCTTTCCCGTCTTCGCGTGGACCGCGAGTGTCTCGAGCCGATGGAAGTGGTCGATGCCCACCGCCTCGGGATGCACGTAGCCGGGCCGGTTGGAGAAGTCGAGATGTACCGGCGCTTTCCGTCCTCCGGGCACCGCCTCGCCCTTGATCGATGTGGTGAGGAAGATGCGATCGCCCCAGACCACGGGGGATGAGTGACCGCGACCTGGAATCTCCGTCTTCCACTTGATGTTTTTCGTGGGCGACCATTCGGCCGCGAAATCTGATTCCGTCGAGACACCGTGTCCGCCGGGACCTCGCCACTGCGGCCACTCGAAACGGTCGTTCGGCGGTCCCGCAAAGACCGGGGAAGTCGCAGCGAGGAATGCCACGATCGAAACGGCGAGTCGTTGTGTGGTTCTCAAGTGGGAAGCGCTTCCTAGTCTCTCGTCGGACGCCTGTCGGCCGCTCTGGGCGCGGGCTGATCCGGTTCATCTTCTCCGGTGCTCGACGCGAAGACAT
>JANNJB010000799.1:0-6833 GCA_031405615.1 Vicinamibacteria bacterium
GCTCCCCGACGGGGCGAGCCCACATCAGCGTTCGGCCCCGCGGGCCACAACTACCAAGCCTGACGAGGATCGCTTCGCTCCCCGCAAACCGTCGGGTCGCTCGCGATGACGATGTGGGGTTTCTCTCCCCAGTCACGGACCTCGGTCCGTGGACCGACTCGCGATGACGATGTGGGTGACCGTCGATCCTCGAAGTGTGGCAACCTCGGCGCATGGAGCGGCGCACGGCCGAAGACGAGTGGTTGTGGGGCTTCGATCCGACGCCGGGGATAGTTTCGGTATGGGCCGAACCCGATGGCCGGGCCACGGTCTGGCGTCGGATCGCCGCGACGGGCGAGCTGGTTCGCGAGGAGGAACGCTTCCGGCCCTGGATCCTGATCGATCGTCTCGATGACCTGAACCACCTCGGAGTGCAGTTGGCGCCCGACGGGGCGGAACGCGCGCTCGTCACGTATCGCCAACTGGAGGGCCCTGGCGAGTTGCGGTACCTCGTGAGCGCGGAAAACGGTCGGACCCTCGCCGCCGCCGTGCTCCGCGGCGCGTCGCGAAGGCTGGGTCGGACCATCGCCCACCTTCGCGAACTGGGGAAGGAATCCCTTCTGGTACTTCCCCCCGAGGAGCAGTACCTCGTCTCAACGGGCCGGACGTACTTTCGCGACCTTGCCTTCGACCAATTGCGGCGGCTCCAGTTCGATCTCGAGACCACGGGGCTGGACCCGGAGCACGATCGGATCTTCATGGTCGCGGTGCGCGATCCCCTCGGCGCGGTAGAGATCCTGGAGGCTTCGGGCGAGGGCGACGGGGCGGAGGCGGAGCTTATTCGACGGCTCGTCCTGATGATCCAACAGTGCGATCCCGATGTCATCGAGAACCACAATCTTCACGGCTTCGACCTGCCGTTCCTCGATGCCCGGGCGCGCCGGCTGCGCGCGCCCCTCGGCCTCGGCCGCACCGGGCCTCCCGGTTTGCGGGAACGCGCGGCGCGGCGAGGCGTGGTGAGCGAAGCGGGCGGCCGGCGGCGGGTTCGCCTGATCGCCCCCGGACGCGAGTTGATCGACACGATGGACGCGGTCCTGGCCCACGACTTCGCCACCCGCGAACTGCCGGGCCACGGCCTCAAGGCGGTAGCGAAGCACTTCGGCCTGTCGGGCGACGATCGCGAAATGATCCGGGGCGATCAGATCTTCGAGGTCTACAAGCGCGACCCCGAGAGAGTCCGCCGTTACGCCGCGGCCGACGTGGAGGAGGTGGCGGGTCTCGCGCGGATGTTCGCGGGCGCGACTTTCGCGCTCGCACGCATGGCGCCGAGGAGGTATGAGCGGCTCGCGGACGCGGGTGCCGCGACCGGTGTGATCGATCCGCTCCTCGTGCGTGCGTACCTGCGTGCGGGACAGGCCCTGCCCGCCTATCGGCCCGGGCGGGATGTGGTCCACACCGGCGCCGCGCTGCACCTCTTCGCGGCCGGGGTCGCTCACAGGGTGGTCAAGGCGGATGTGGCGAGCCTCTACCCTTCCCTGATGCGCGAATACCGGATCGGACCGGCACGCGATCACCTCGGCGCGATGCTCGCCCTTGTGGATCGCCTGGTGGAAAGGCGGCTTCAAGAGAAAGCCGCGGCGCGGAAAGCGCCCCGGGGGTCGGCTGGACAGTTCACGCACGAGGCCACGTCCTCCGCGATGAAGCTCGTGGTGAATTCGGCCTATGGCTACCTCGCCGCGGGAGGAGGGCTGACGCGTTTCGCGGACGTCGATGCCGCCAACGAGGTCACACGCCGCGGCCGGGAACTGCTCGGTTTCATGAGCCGGGAACTGGCGGCGCGCGGCGTGACGCTTCTCGAAGCGGACACCGACGGCGTCTATTTCGCAGCGCCGCAATCGTGGACGGAGGCGGACGAACGCCGAGTGGTCTCGGAGGTGGCGGCGCTGCTGCCGCCGCTCGTGCAACTCGAATTCGAGGGCCGGTACAAGGCGATGTTGTCGCACGAACCCAAGAACTACGCGCTCCTGACCTACGACGACACCCTGATCCTCCGCGGGGTGGCCTTTCGCTCGAGCCGGGCGGAGCCCTTCGGCGAGGCTTTCCTGCGAAAGGCGGTGAGGCGTGTCCTCGGCGTGGATGTCCCCGGCGTGCGCGCGGCCTATCTCGACACCGTGTCCGCTTTACGGCACCGGGAACTGCCGACGTGGGACGTCTCGTCCCGTGTGCGCATGACGAAAACCCGCGACCAGTACCTCGCGACCCGAGAAACGCGGCGGGAGTTGTCGTACGAAGCCATGCTCGCGAGCGGGAGAGCTTCCTGGAGCCTCGGCGATCGGGTCCGCGTATATCGCACGCGTTCCGGGTCGGGCGGCGTGGTGGAGGACGGCGATGACGGACGCGCCCACCGAGTCTCGACCGACCCTCGCGACTACGATGTCGAACACTACGTCCGCCTGCTCCGCGACACGTACGCGTCCCGCCTCGCGCGCGCCTTCACGCCCGAGGACTTCGCGGCGGTCTTCGCGGATCCGACGCAGATGGAGTTGTTCGCTCCGGCCCTCGCGAGCATCCGGCCGATACTGACCGTGCGCCAGACCCCCTGATGAGCCGATTGCAGCGAAGGGGTTGCGTTTGCACCATGGCGCGAGGCCCGGCTCTTTCGCTACCTTGGTTCCTGATGGCCGCGTCATCAAGGGCGCGCCTCGGAAGGAACGAACATGAAAGCACTCATCTACCGCGGACCGGGCCAGAAGGCCATTGAAGACCGTCCCATGCCGGAGATACAAAAGCCCGGCGACGCCATCGTCAAGATCCTCAAGACCACGATCTGCGGGACCGACCTTCATATCCTCAAGGGCGACGTTCCAAGTTGCGCGCCCGGCCGCATCCTCGGCCACGAGGGTGTGGGTGTGGTCGAGGCCGTGGGGCCCGCGGTCACCGCTTTCAAGAAGGGCGATCACGTTCTCGTGTCGTGCATCTCATCGTGCGGCAAGTGCGAGTTCTGCCGCCGGGGCATGTATTCCCACTGCAAAACCGGGGGATGGATTCTCGGGAACGAGATCGACGGAACTCAGGCGGAGTACGTTCGCACGCCCCACGCCGACACCAGCCTCTACCCGGTTCCAGCCGGCGTGGACGAGGAAGCGCTGGTCATGCTGAGCGACATTCTGCCGACCGGTTTCGAGTGCGGCGTCCTCAACGGCAAGGTCGCGCCGGGCGCCACGGTGGCGATCGTAGGCTCCGGCCCGATCGGCCTCGCGGCCCTGCTGACCGCTCAGCTCTATTCGCCGGCGCGTATCATCATGATCGACCTCGACGAAAACCGGTTGGAGGTGGCGAAGAAGTTCGGCGCAACCGACACTATTAATAGCAAGGATGGCAAGGCAGCGGAGAAGGTCAAGACCATGACCGGAGGCCTCGGGGTCGACACCGCGATTGAGGCGGTGGGCATTCCCGTCACTTTCGAGTTGTGTCAGGACCTCGTGGCGCCGGGCGGAGTCATTGCGAACATCGGCGTTCATGGGCACAAGGTCGATCTGCACCTCGAGCGGCTCTGGGCGCACAACATTTCGATCACCACGAGGCTTGTGGATACGGTCACCACCCCCATGCTCCTCAAATCCGTGGAGTCCGGGAAGATCGATCCGGGCCGCCTCATTACCCACAAATTCCGCCTGGACCAGATCATAGAGGCCTACGACACCTTCGGCCGCGCCGCCCAGACCAAGGCCCTCAAGGTCATCATCACCGCCTGAACCCAAGGCTTCCAGGGGTCCGGCGGCCCGCCCGGAATCGTCCGGGCAATGTACGGCACAGCACAGACCGCATCTTTCGCGATCATTACTCTTACCGCGGCGATTCCATTCGGTTGTCGCCCTGAAGGAGAAAGCGGTATGCGAAAAGATACGTTGAACAAGAGAAGCCTGACTGCGGCCCTGGCCGCCGGCCTGCTGCTCGCGGGGGTCCATGAGGCCCAGAGCCAGACCAGCGATCGGCCTACGGTACGCCGCGAAGACGTCAAGACCTGGGTCATCCAGATCGACGGTAAGGATTACGAGGCCCATCCGGCGACGCCCGCTTACGACGGCTCGACCGGGCTCTTCCATCTCTCCACGGCCTATACGCTGCCCAAGGGTCGCGCCTCGTTCAGCCTGTTCCGCGACAACCTCGATCGCGATCCCAAGGATGAGGACATTTCCGTTCACGGAGGAACCCTGGCTTTCGGAGTGACCAGCCGGCTCGAACTCGCCCTGAGCTTCGGCTTCCAGAACCGCATCGACGCGGACGCGCTCTTCCAGCCCGGTTACGTGAACGACTATCCGTTCGTTTCCACCCCCTGGCAGACCGGGGCCGGCGACCTCAAGATCGGCGCCAAGTACAAGATGCTCGACGACTACCTCGGTGATCCCGTGGCCCTCGCCGTGCGGGGCTTCGTGAAGCTACCCACGGCGGACGAGAAGAAGGGCCTCGGAACCGGCAAGCGCTCAATGGGCGTCGACATGATGATGTCGAAGTCGCTGGGCCGGGCCGCGGACATCCACGGTTCGCTCGGCTATCAGTGGAACTCCGATCCCGACTCTCCCCGGAGCATCGATATCGCCAACGCCTTCAAGTGGGGCGTGGGCATCAACCTTCCCGCCTGCAGCAACATCCAGCTCCAGGCTGAGCTTACCGGCAGCAAGTATGGGGACGCCGCGTTCAAGCAGACCAGCCCGATCGACTTCGTCATCGGTCCGGTCTTCTGGTTCAAGAACGGCATCTTCGTCCGTCCCGCCATCTCGAAGAATCTGAAGTTCGACGACCGTGGCCTCAATTCCGGCGCGCGCAGTTCGATGGGCATGCAGTTCTCGGTCGGCTACCACCCTGCGACCGCCTGCTGCGAGATCGCCGTCCCTCCGCCCCCGCCGCCACCGCCACCGCCACCAGCGCCGGCGCCTCCCGCGAACCGTTCGCCCACCGCCACCTGCGCGCCCGAGAGCGCCAACATCGGCGTGGGTGAGGTTGTGAGGCTTCGTGCGACCGCGTCCGACCCTGACGGCGACAACCTGACCTACACCTGGAGCACGAGCGCCGGGCGTATCGTGGGCGCGGGTTCGAGCGTCGAAGTGGACACCGCGGGCCTGACCGGTCCCGCGAGCCTCAACGCCACTGTGCGCGTTGAAGACGGACGTGGCGGCTCGGCGAGTTCGACCTGCAACCTCCGGATCCCTGCTCCCGAGCGCCGGCCGGAGACGATGACCTGCTCCGCGACGAGCTTCCCGAGGAATCTCTCGCGTCTCAATAACGTCGATAAGGCCTGCCTTGACGACGTGGCCCTGCGACTTCGCGACGACCCCCGCAGCCGCGTGCTCATCATCGGCCACGCGGACCGGAACGAACGCCGACCCGACCTGCTCTCGAAGCAGCGCGCCGAAGCGACGAAGACCTACCTCGTGCGCGAGCGCGGGGTGAGTGAATCCCGCGTGACCACGCGGGGCATGGGCGCCGCCCAATCCGCGGGCGCCAACAATCGCCGGGTCGAGGTGATCTTCGTGCCGGAAGGCGCGACACCTCCCTCGGAGAAGTAGTTCTTTCGCAAGACGGGGCGGGCCTGGTGACGCTGTCAGGTCCGCCCCGGTCGTACATCACCGCGGTCGCGCTCTGTGCGATCGCGGTTCTGTCCGTCTCGGCCACCGCCTCCATCGAGCCCGCACCCGCATGGACCGCGATTGGCCCTTTGGGCGGCGACGTGCGCTCGCTCGCCGTCGATCCGAGAAACGGACGCCGCGTCTATCTCGGCGCTTCCTTCGGAGTCCTCTATCGGTCAGAGGACTCGGGCCGCTCGTGGGATCGGATGGTGCCCGGATTCCATCGACCGAGTCAGGTCCTCGACGCCCTCCTGGTCAGCCCTCGCGGCCCTCTCTTCGTGGGCTTCTGGGACGTGAACGCCCGCGACGGCGGGGCCGCGAAGAGCCTGGATGGAGGCGAGACGTTCCGGGTCGTGCTAGACCATGAATCTGTGCGTGCCCTGGCCATCGCACCCTCGGATCCCGGTTTCCTCATCGCGGGCTCCCTGAGCGGCGTCTTCGCGTCGGCGGACGAAGGGGAGAGTTGGCGGCGTATCACCCCCCTGAACCATCCCGAACTCCGCAATGTCGAGTCCGTCGCCATCGATCCGCGTGATCCGCGCGTGATCTATGTCGGGACGCGGCACCTGCCCTGGAAGACGACCGACGGCGGCCTGACGTGGAATGCCGTCCCTCGGGGGATGATCGACGACTCGGACGTCTTCACGATCACCCTCGACCGGAGGAATCCCGATCGCGTCCATGCGACCGCCTGCTCGGGTATCTACCGCTCGGAACGCGGCGCGTCGGTCTGGTCGCGGGTTCGCGGCATGCCTTACAGCAGCCGTCGCGCGCGCGCCTTCGCTCAGGACCCGGGGGCGCCCGACACGTTCTACGCGGGGACAACCCAAGGCCTGTGGGTCAGCGACGACGACACTCTCAGCTGGCAGGCGCGGACCCCGCTTGACCTCGTCGTCAACGACCTCGTGACCCTCGACGAGGGAACCGTGCTCGCGGCGACGGACGGGTCCGGCGTCCTGCGAAGCGTCGACCGCGGCCGCACGTGGACGGACTCGAACCAGGGTTTCAAGGAGCGGTTCGTTTCCTCTCTGGCCCACGACCCGGCGCGTGGGCGTGTCCTTGCGGGCATCTGGGGCGACCGGAGGGATGGAGGCGTCTTCGTTGCTTCGTCCGTGCCCGGAGCCTGGAGCCGCCTCGGCGAGGGCCTCAAGGGGCGTGAGGTTCTCTCGCTCCTGGTCCATGGTCCGCAAACGTTGGCGGGCACCGACGAGGGCCTCTTCGTTCTCG
>JANNJB010000800.1:0-5044 GCA_031405615.1 Vicinamibacteria bacterium
CAGGCGCCGTGGAGCTTCAAGTTCCTCTGGTCGCCCTTAGTGGACCGCTACGAGGTGAAGGTCCTCGGAAGGCGTCGCGGTTACGTATTCCTCTCGCAGATCGGCCTCTTCCTCACGGGCCTCGCCCTCACGTTTGCTTCCGATCATCCTGAGCGCTTCGGCGTGATCGCGGCGTTGTGTTTCGCCATCGCTCTCATAGCGGCGACTCAAGACATCGCGTACGACGCTTACACCGTCGAGGTCTTACGCGAGGAGGAGCAGGGGCTCGCGGTGGGCGCTCGCACCGCGATGTATCGCGTGGCCATGAATCTGTCCGGCGGCCTCGCCATCTCATTGGCGGGTGTTTACGGGTGGACCGCCGTCAATGCGCTTCTTGCTTTCTGCTACGTGCCCTGCCTTCTCATCACCCTGTGGGCCGACGAGCCCGAGGTGCAGCAGAAAGCGCCGACGACGCTGCGGGAGGCGGTGTGGGAACCCTTCCTTGGCCTTCTCGCGCGGCCAAGGGCCATCGAGATCCTGGCCTTCGTGGTCCTCTTCAAGCTCGCCGACAACTTCGCTCAGTCCCTTCAGCGTCCGTTCTTCCGTGAACTGGGTTTCGATCTGTGGGACGTTGGGATTGTGTCGTCCACCATCGGGACATTCGGAATCATGATTGGGACCGTTATTGGCGGCTTGATGACCACGAGTCTGGGCCTCGGGCGTGCGCTGTGGATCACGGGATTTCTTCAGGCCTTCTCGAACGCCGGCTACGCCTGGGTCTCGGAGTCGGGCCCCGTCTCCTCGGTTCTCTATGCCGCGACCATCTTTGAGTACATCTCGAGCGGACTCGGGACGGGCGCTTTCGGTGTGCTGCTGCTTCGACTCACCGAGAAGCGCTTCTCCGCCACTCAGTTCGCCCTGCTCTCGAGCTTGTTCTCCCTGCCTCGGATCTTCGCCGGGCCGCCCTCGGGGCTCCTCGCGGACACACTCGGTTGGACGAACTTCTTCCTCCTCACCATTGTGATGGCCATCCCGGGCATGGTGATGTTGTCGCGTTTCGTGCCCTGGAATCAGCGCGAGCTGCGCTTTGAGACACCCGAAGGCGACCCGCCCGGCTCTACGATGGACGGGGGCGCACTGTTGCGCCTCACCGCGGTCCTGGGCGCGATCTCGGCGGTCGCGGCGGTTGCCGTTCTCGGGGCGCTCGAGGCCATCAAGGCCTATCGGAAGGACGCCACGTTCCCCTGGCTCGGTGAAGTGATGAAGATCGTGAATCCTTCCACTGTCGGCGAATGGTTGTCGCTCGTCGGTGCGGTGGCCTCGGGGCTCGTGCTGGGCGTGACCCTCGCCGCCATGTGGTTGACTCGATTCAAGGATCGCGCGGAAACCTCTCGATGAACCTCGGCATCTGAAAAAACGTGCACCACGTGATCCTCGGGAACGGTGTGGCGGGCATCGAAGCCGCCTCGGTGATCCGGAGCCGCGATGCCTCGGTCCGCATCTCCATCGTTTCCTCGGAGTCCGACCATTTCTTTTCGAGGCCGGCGCTCATGTACGTCTTCGCGGGTCAGTTACGGATCGAAGACACGGAGCCCCGTGACCGTGGCTTCTATGCGCGGATGGGTTTCGAGCGCCTGCGCGCCCGCGCCGTGGGTGTGGATGCTGCCGCCCGCCGCCTTCTTCTCTCCGAAGGAGCCTCGCCCGGCTACGACAAGCTGCTGATCGCCACAGGTTCGGTGGCGCGCCCCGCTCCCTGGCCGGGTGCTCTCGGCGCCGGGGTTCATTCCTATGTCACCCTGGGCGATCACGAACGGCTTGACCGCGAAGCTCGCAGAGGGCAGCACGCGGTGGTCATCGGCGGCGGCCTCATCGGAGTCGAGGTCGCGGAGATTCTCCACCATCGCGGTCTGCACGTGACGTTCGTGATCCGCGAGGACTGGTACTTCCCCCTGGCGCTCGACTCGAACGAGTCGTCCATCGTGGCCACGCATATGCGACGGAAGGGGATCGATGTTCGGATGCGGCAGGACGTGGAAGGCATCGAACGCTCCTCCACGGGCTCGCTCACCGGCGTTCGCCTCGCCGGCGGTTCGACGATTGCTGCGGATCTTGTGGCGGTGACGATCGGGGTCGTGCCGAATACGGACTGGCTCGGAGGCAGTGGGCTCAAACTCTCCGCGGCCGGCGCCATCGAGGTGGACGATGCGCTGCGCGCGAGCCATCCCGACGTTTTCGCGGCCGGCGACTGCGCCAACGTGACGTGGGCGGATGGTTCGCGGCGGCCCGAGCAACTCTGGTACACCGCTCGCGATCAGGGACGCGTCGCGGGGGCGTCGATGCTGGGTGAGCCCGCCACCTACCGCCGCGGGCCGATGTACAACTCCGCGAAGTTCTTCGATATTGAGTGGACTACCGCGGGCGATCTCCCCGTGCGCGTGAACATGGACGGCTCGGAAGCCGAGCTTCCCGCCGATCTGAGGACCTGGTACCAGGAGTCCGAGGCGAATTGTGTGTCGCACCGAATCGTTTGCCGCGGCGACAAGGTGATCGGCTTCAATTTCCTCGGAACCAGGTTCGACCAGGAGCCGCTGCTCCAGTGGATCACGGAAGGCCGAACGCTCGACTATGTCCTCGGGCATCTTGGCGAGGCCCAGTTCGACGAGGAGTTTTCAACGCGTTTCGAAGTCCGGCCGGACGCGCGGCTCACCACCGGAGCGAACTGATGCAGGCGGGTCTCCTCGATACCTACCAGCAGCCAATGCGGACACGGCAGTGGCCGGCGTGGGTGATGACCGCGCTCCTTACCGTCTCGTACATCCTGCTCTACTTCGGTCCGCTCCCCAGAGTCGGCATCACGATCGACGTGTTCGAGACGGCGGCCCGGTTTGCCGGCCTGCCGTCGAAGTGGGTCCTCTATGGCCTTCTTTACTCCGTGGCCATGGTCGCGGGTGGCGCATACATGCTCAAGCGCCATGGGAACAGTCCGTATCAGCGGGTGAGAACGATCGTGGTGGTGCTCGTGCAGATCGTTCTCGCTTTCGCCCTGCCCATCGTCTTGCAGGTGTTCTGGAACCGCGAGTTCTATTTCAGCTACTTCTGGCCGCTCAAGATGGAGTACTTCTATCCAGACTACATCCTGAAGCAGCCCTTTCTGATGATCGCCTGGAGTTTCATCGGTTCGCTGATCGCGTTCCCGATCCTCGCGTACTACTTCGGCAAGCGGTTCTACTGTTCCTGGATCTGCGGTTGCGGCGGCCTTGCGAACACCGCCGGCGAGCCGTTCCGGCATCTCTCCGACAAGTCGAAAGCCGCCTGGCAGTTCGAGCGGATCTCCATCTACACCGTGCTCGCCCTGAGCCTTCTGACCACGGCGATCGTCTGGATGAACTGGGCGATCGGTCAGAACAACCCCGGCTTTGCGCGGTTCGCCTTCAAGGTCCAGGACTGGTACGGCTTCGCTATCGGCGCGATCTTCAGCGGCGTCATCGGCGTCGGCCTCTATCCGCTCATGGGGACGCGGGTGTGGTGCCGGTTCGGCTGTCCGATGGCGGCGATACTCGGCCTCATCCAGAAGTGGGGACGCTTCAGGATCACGGTCAAGAAAGACATGTGCATCTCGTGCGGGAACTGCTCGACCTACTGCGAGATGGGCATCGACGTGAGGCAGTACGCGATGTCGAACCAATCCTTCACCCGCGCGTCCTGCGTGGGTTGTGGCATGTGCGCTCAGGTGTGCCCCCGCGGTGTGCTCAAGCTCGAGAACAAGCGGGCGACGTTCAAACGCGCGTCCATCCCCCTTCGAGCGATCTAAACTCCACGCCCGGCCGCGATGCCTTGAGGCCGCCAAGGAGAAACGATGCCCCGACTCGCAAACCACATCCGTGCCCTGATCACGCCCCTGGCGCTTGTGCTCGTAGCCGCCTTCTCGATGTCACCCGCGGCCGCTCAGGCGCCGGGCCCACCCCTTCGCTTCGAAGTGACCTATCCCGCAGGCCTCGGCGCAGGTCCCTTCGACGGTCGCGTCCTGCTCCTCATCTCGACTGACGATTCCGCCGAGCCGCGATTCCAGATCTCCGATACCTCTCTCAATTCCCAGCAGGTCTTCGGTGTCGATGTCGACGGTTGGCGGCCGGGCCAGGCCGCTACCTTCGGCGGCAACGTCCTCGTGTATCCCGTCGAGTCTGTGCAGCGGATCCCGCCGGGGAGCTACAACGTC
Organism: Vicinamibacteria bacterium; assembly: GCA_031405615.1. Lineage (GTDB taxonomy): Bacteria > Acidobacteriota > Vicinamibacteria > Fen-336 > JAGNNV01 > JAGNNV01. The sequence continues at coordinate 4,196 of JANNJB010000800.1, forward strand.
CAGGCTCTGCTCCACAAATACGAGACGTTCAAGCGTTCCGACGGGCACACCGTGAAACTTCCGATGGACCGGGGCGAAGGACAGCAATGGAATGCCGCGCCGGGGAACCTCTACTCCACGCCGCGCAAGATCACGATCGACCCCTCCAAAGGGGGCACGATCGACATCGCCCTCGACAAGGAAATCCCCCCGATCCCGCGGCCGGTCGACACGAAGTACATCAAGCACATCAGGATCCGGAGCGAGAAGCTCTCGAAGTTCTGGGGCCGCGACATGCACCTCGGCGCGAACATCCTCCTCCCCGAGGGTTTCGACTCTCATCCGAACGCGCGCTATCCCCTCGTGATCAACCACGGCCACTTCCCGTACACGTTCGACGGCTTCCGCGAGACGCCTCCCGATCCCAACCTGAAGCCCGACTTTTCGGCCCGTTTCAACCTCGCGGGCTACAACAAGATCCAGCAGGAACTCGCACACCAGTTCTACAAGGACTGGACCGGCCCGGGTTTCCCGCGGATGCTGATCATCGAGATCCAGCATCCGACGCCCTACTACGACGACTCGTACGCGGTGAACACCCCGAATCAGGGCCCCTATGGCGATGCGATCAACGAAGAATTGATCCCGTACATCGAGAAGACGTTTCGCGGTCTCGGCACTCCGTGGTCGCGTTTCATGTACGGCGGCTCGACCGGCGGCTGGGAAGCGCTCGCGGTGCAGATCTTCTATCCTGACTTCTACAACGGCTGTTACGCCGCATGCCCCGACCCGATAGACTTCCGGGCGTTTACCTCGGTCAATATCTACGACGACGAGAATGCGTACTTTGCGAAAGGCCCGTGGAAGGTC
>JANNJB010000801.1:0-15908 GCA_031405615.1 Vicinamibacteria bacterium
GAGGATGGCGCGCTGTGCGTGTTCGCCGGCGTGGTGCGGAATCACAACGACGGTAAGCCGGTTCTCTACCTCGAATACGAAGGGTACGAGGAGATGGTGGTTTCGGTCTTCGATGAGATCGCGAGGGAGGCGAAGGAGCGTTTCGGGGTGACCCGCGTGCGGATCGTGCACCGGCTCGGGCGCATGGAAATCGGGGAGACGAGTGTGGCGGTCGCGGTTTCATCGCATCATCGCAAGGAAGCCTTCGAAGCCTGCCGCTTCGCCATTGACACCTTGAAACACAAGGCGCCGATCTGGAAAAAGGAGTTCTACGCCGACGGTTCGTCGTGGCTCGAGGGACCCACTGGGTGCGCCCATCCATGACGCTCGCCCCTCACGCCGCTCGCCCCGCCCCGGCCCTTAAAGACCGGTTCGGCAGGACGATCAACTACCTTCGGATTTCCCTTACCGATCACTGCAACCTGCGCTGCGTCTACTGCATGCCGCTCAAGGGCCTGACTTTCGCCCCTTCGGCCGAGCTGCTCCAGGCGGAAGAGATCGAACTCGTGGTGCGGGCCGCGGTGTCGGTCGGGTTCCACAAGTTCCGCCTCACCGGCGGTGAGCCGACCCTGCGGGTCGATCTCGTCGATATCACCCGTCGGATCAGTTCGGTCGAAGGCGTCACCGACCTCGCGATGACCACGAACGCGATCCTCCTGCCGAAGCTCGCGAAGCCGCTCAAGGCCGCGGGCATGACGCGCCTCAACATCCACGTCGACACCCTCGACCCGGAACGCGTGAAGCGCCTCATGCGCTTCTCGTCCCTGGATGAATTCGAGGCGGGCATCCAGGCGGCGGAAGACGCGGGCTTTTCACCGATCAAGCTCAACTGCGTGGTCACCCGCGACTACAACGAACTCGACGTGGTGGATCTGGTGATACGCGCGGTCGATCGCGACTGGCATGTCCGTTTCATCGAACTCATGCCCCTGGGCGGCGGAGAACCCTCGCACGTCGCCCTCGCGAACTATGTCCCCACGAAGGAGACGCGGGAACGCATCGAGGCGGCGCTTGGTCCCCTTGTTCCCCTGCCGATCACGAACGCCTCCGACGAATCGAAGAACTTTCGCTTCGAGCACGGCCGCGGGGTCGTGGGTTTCATCTCGCCGGTTTCCGAACCCTACTGTGGCGGCTGCAATCGCATGCGCCTCACCGCAGACGGAAGGTTTCACCTCTGCCTGCTCAACGATGACGAGATGGACGTGAAGAAGGCCATCCGCGCGGGCGGGGGACTCGAGGCGGTGGCGGCGATCCTCGCCAGGGCGGTGGCGGCCAAGCCCACCGGGCACCGGCTCGACGAGGGTCTGTCGACCGAGGACCGTTCCATGTTTCAGATCGGGGGATGACGGATTGACCGCCGTGCCTGATCCGATCTCCTTCCTCGAAGCGGATTTCGGCCAGGTCCTCGACGCCTCGCCCCTGAGTCTGCTCGTCATGCAGAAGGGGAAGCTGGCTTACGCGAACGCCCGTTTCCTGCGCGCTCTCGGGATAACTCTCGAGCAGGCCATGGGCATCGATCCGGCGGAGAGCATCGTCGACCCCGTCATGAGGGAGCGCGCGAGGGAACGGGTGAGACGCACCGAGGCGGGCGAAGCGCAAACGCCCCTCGTGTATCAGACCGTCCGCGGCGACGGAAAGCGGATCTGGGCCCGCATCGAATCGACGCCCTGCGTCTTCAAGGGCGGCCCCGCGTCGCTCTCGATCGCCCAGGACGTGACCGACGAAGTGGAAGCCACCCGTGCGGTCCGCGAGAGCGAGGAGAAGTACCGGCATTTGTTCGAGGACTCGCCACTTCCGATGGCGATCAGCCGGAATGCGCGGCTCCTTCTCGCGAACCCGGCCCTCGCCCGTCTTGCCGGAACCGCCTCGCCCGCCGAACTCTCGGGTCTGTCTCTACTGGATTTCACGAGCGCTGAATTGCGCGAGCAGACGATCGCCCGCCTGCTCACCGTGCAGAATGGCGGCGAGGTCCCCAAGGTCTCCCGCCGCGTCAAAAACCTCGCCGGCCGCGAGATGGAAATCGAGGCGATGAGCCGCGCTTTCGTCCATGAGGGTGAACCCGCGGTCCTCACCCTCGTGATCGACGTAACCGAGAAGGTGGCGGCCGAGCGCGTGGCCGTGGCGACCGCCCGCGAAACCGAGGATCGTTATCGGGCGCTGGTGGACGGCCTGCCGGATGGCGTCACCGTGCACATTCGGCGGACGATCGTCTTCGCGAATGAATCGAGCGCGCGGATCCTCGGCCTGCCGAGGGCCACGGAGATGATCGGGCGCGACGTCTTTGACTTCCTCCTTCCCGAAGCCCGGCGAGACGCCGTGACCGCACTCGCCGAAATCGAGGAGGGCAAACCCGTCCCCCCCCGGGAATACATCCTCCGCCGCGCCGACGGGAATCGGATTCTCGTGGAGGTCTACGGCCGTCGCGTCACCTTCGGCGATCGGCCCGCGGTGCAGAGCGTGATCCGCGACATCACCGAACGAAGGCGCGCGGAACGTTCACAGGCCGCGATCTACCGGATAGCCGACGCGTCGGCGCGCGCGTCGAGCCTTTCCGAGCTTCTCGAGTCCGTGCACTCCGCGGTGGGCGAGCTGATGGATGCGCGCAACTTCTTCATCGCTTTGAAGGACGCGTCGGGGGAGAACTTCACTTTTCCCTATCACCGGGATGAACAGGATCCGGCGGCGTCGAGCGTCCCCATCAAGGACACCTTGAGCGGCCACATCCTGAAGGACGGCAGACCGCGTCTCATCAGTCGGGAAGAGATGGATGCGCTCCGCGCGTGCGGAGTTCCCGTCCTCGGCCCGACCTCGGAGAGCTGGATCGGCGTGCCCCTCGTCCTGCGCGAGTCGTCGTTCGGCATCCTCGTCGTCCAGAGCTACCGCAAGGAGATCCGCTACACCGAGGCCGATCGCGATCTCCTGAGCTACGTCTCCCATCACATCGCGGAAGCCATCGACCGTCAACGCAAGGAGGACCAGATCGAACACCTGGCCTTCCACGACGGCCTCACCGGTCTTGCGAATCGCCTTCTCTTCGAGGACCGTCTGACCACGGCACTCGCCCAGGCGGAGCGCCGCCACGCGCCGCTGGCCATTCTCTTCGTCGATCTCGACCGCTTCAAGGTGATCAACGACTCGCTCGGCCACCCTACGGGTGACGAAGTCCTGAAGATGGTGGCGGAGCGTCTCTCCGAGGGTCTGCGGGAAGGCGATTCGCTCGCGCGCCGCGGGGGGGATGAGTTCCTGGTCCTCCTTCCCGACACCGGCCCCGAGGGTGCTGCGAGTGTGGCCCAGAAACTCATCGAAAACATCCGTTCGCCCATGCGCAGCGGCGGTCACGATCTCACGATCTCGGCGAGTTGCGGCATCGCGGTGTTTCCGGAGAACGGCCCCGACACGGAGAGTCTGCTCACGGCCGCGGATATCGCGATGTACCGGGCGAAGGAGGGTGGGCGCGACTCCTACCGGCTCTTCAATCCCGACATGAACGCGGCCGCGCAGCGGCGGCTCACCGTGGAGACGAGGCTGCGCCGGTCGATCGAGACCCGGCAAATCGGTCCGCACTATCAGCCGATTCTCAACGCGGCGGACGGCCGGATCGTGGCCGCCGAGGCGCTGCTGCGCTGGAGCCCCTTTGTCACCGCGACCATGCCGCCCAAGGAGTTCATCCCGGTGGCGGAGCAGAGCGGTCTCATCGTGGCCTTGGGCGCCTACGTCCTGCGCGAGTCGTTGCGCCACGCGCGGGACTGGCCGCTCTCGCACGGTCAGCCGATGCGGGTTTCGATCAACTTCGCGGCCCGCCAGATCCAGGACCCCGCCTGCGTCGATCTGATCCTGCAAGTCCTTCGGGAGGAGGAGGTGCCCGCGGAAAGGCTTCAACTCGAACTTTCCGAGTCCACTCAGATCACCGAGGACACCGCGGCGATGGACCGGGTGCGGTTGCTCAAGGACCAGGGCGTCAGCATCGCGATCGACGATTTCGGCGTGGGTTACTCCTCGCTCTCGCGGCTTCGGCACCTGCCCTTCGACACCCTCAAGATCGACGGCACATTTATCAAGGACATCACGACCGATCGCGGCAGCGGGGCGGTGGCCGCCGCGGTGATCTCTCTGGGCCAGAATCTCGGCCTCGAGGTGATCGCGGAAGGGGTTGAGACCGAGGCGCAAAAGGCCCACCTGCTCGCGCGAGGCTGCACCCTCATGCAGGGGTTCCACTTCGCCGCAGCGATGCCCTCGGGTGTCTTTGCCGCGTGGGTGAAGGAACGCGAGAGACCCCAATAAATCGAGCACTTTGGGGCTTCTCACCCCACAAATTGTGCTTTAAGATGCGAACCGAACATGATGCAATGTCCCTCGTGCTCGGCGCCACTGGTTTCCGGCGAGGCCCGCTGCGTGTCCTGCCACGCTCTTGTGAACCCTCCCGCCCAGGGTTCCTCGGCTCTTGCTCCGAGGCTCGTGACACCACAAAGCATCGAGGGGCTGGGCGCGCCGTTCGATCAGGAACTGCTTCCCCCCGGTTCCGGCCCGGCGCCGAGCGAGCCGGTCAAGAGTTCGCCTGACGCCGAATGGCGCCGCGAGGTTCTGGAGCGAGTCCGAAAGCGGAGGCAGGTCCGTACGCATGCCCTGCCCCTTTTTGTCGAAGGGCAGACTCCGAATCCTCCCGCCGCCGAAGTCCCGATGCCCGCGGCTCCAGCGCCTCAAGCACAACCTGCGGCGGTCTCGATCGGGGCGATGCCGCTCGACGAGGCCGTAGTCGATGAAGAGGAATTTGTCGAGTCGCTCGAAGCCGTGGATCCGCGTCCGGCCCCTCGAGCGCCCGACTTTCTTGCCGCGATCGAGGCGGGAACACCATCGACCTCGCCCGACGACCTCTTCGATCTGCAGCTTCGCCCCGCCGAACTCGAGAGCACGGTCGGGCAAAACCGAAACGGCGAGGCCCCGAGCCAGAGTTTCGTCGAGCGGGCACGTCCAACCCTGGTGAGCGGGGTCGCCGGCCCGCGCTCGCTGGTCGCCGACCTTCCCCTGGTCGAGCCGAGCCGGGTCGAACCGCCGCCACCCGAACTTCCCCCGCGCATCGCGCCCACGGGGATCAGTTCGCGCGCGGCCTCGATGAATGACCGGTTGCAGGCGGCCTTCATCGACGTCGGTCTCTGGTCCGCGATGTGCGTGACCGCGTTCTATTTCGCGAGCCGCATCGCGCGCACCTCGGTTCTGGGCCTGGCGCCGTCGTGGCCCGGCCTGCTCCTCTTCGCGACCGTGATCGCCGCGGCGTACGTCCTTTTCTTCGGCGGTCTGTCCGGCGCGACGCCCGGGAAGATCGCCTGCGGCATCCAGGTGAGGCGCTACGACGGCACCTCGCTTGGCCCCCTCGCCTCTCTCGGCCGCGGCGGCCTGGGCCTGCTGAGCGTCGTGTTCCTCGGCCTCGGCGTGTGGCCCGCGTTCTGGGACCGTGATCGGCGAACGCTTCACGACCGCGCGACCAACTCGCGCGTGACCATCGTCTGATCGATCGCTCAGGCGCGGCATGAGCGTCACCGAGCGTCTGGCCTTCGCCCTTGCCACGGGCTTTGGCTCCGGCTATTCGCCCATCGCCCCGGGAACCGCGGGCAGCGCGGTGGGCCTGGTGTTCGTGTGGGGGATGTCGTACCTGAATCTCCCGGGCCAGATCGCCGCGGTCATCGTGGTGAGCGTCCTCTCGGTCATCGCCGCCGATATCGTCGCCCGATCGACCGGCCTCAAAGACCCGGGCCTCGTAGTGGCCGACGAGATTGCCGGGATGATGGTGACGATGATCGCGATTCCGTTCACCCTCAAGACCGCGGTTCTCGGTTTCATCCTCTTCCGGGTCATGGATGTGGTGAAGCCGCCCCCCGCGCGACAGTTTGAACGCTTCAAGGGAGGCATCGGGATCGTCGCGGACGACCTCATGGCCGGCGTTTACGCCCACCTCGCGCTGCGCGGCGTGTTGATGTTGACGGGAATATGAAGAATGCGGGCTGAACTCCTCGCGATTGGAAGCGAACTCCTGGTGCCCGGACGCCAGGAGACGAACGCGGCCACGATGACGCGCTACCTTCTGGAGCGCGGCTGCAAAGTGGTCGCGCGCACCACTATCGCGGACGATGCTTTGGCTCTCACCGAATCGTTCCGGCTCGCCTGGTCGCGCGCGGACCTCGTCATCGCGACGGGCGGGCTTGGTCCCACCGAAGACGACCTCACCCGGGAGTGCGCCGCCGATGCCCTCGGCGTCTCTCTCATTCGCGAGGCGTCGTACGTCGATTGGCTCAAGGAGCGTTTCAAGCAGTTCGGCCGGGTGATGCCGAGCGTGAATGAGAAACAGGCCGACCGCCTCGAAGGCGGACGGCTCCTTATGAACGCGAAGGGCACGGCGCCCGGCCAGATCTTCGAGCGGGACGGCAAGACCCTGGTTCTGCTTCCCGGCCCGCCCCGCGAAATGCTTCCCCTCTTCGAACGAGACGTTCTGCCGATTGTCGAGGCCGCGGCCTCGGGCGAACGGATCGTGATGAAAGTGATCCGGATCGCGGGGATGGGGGAGAGCGACGTCGAACAACTCGTCGCCCCGATCTACAAGGCGTTCACGAACCCGGTCACCACCATCCTCGGCGGCGCGTCGGAAGTCGAACTTCAGCTCGTGGGCACGGGGCCCACCGACGCGGAGGCCGCCGAACGTGTGGAGATGCTGGCCTCGAAGATCCGCGACCTTCTCGGTCCGCGCATCTTCACGGAGAGCGGGGAGACGATCGAGCGTGTGGTCGCTTCGCTCCTCGCGGCCCGCGGCCTCAAGCTCACCGTCGCGGAGTCCTGCACCGGCGGCCTCGTGACCTCACGGCTCGTCTCGATCGCCGGAGCGTCGACGTTCCTCGATCGCGCCTTCGTGACGTACTCGAACCAGGCCAAGATGGACGAACTCGGCGTGGGCGAGGAGACCCTCCGCAGTTTCGGCGCCGTCTCCGAGGAGACCGCGCGCGAGATGGCGCGAGGAGCGCTTAGCGCCGCGAAGGCCGACATCGCGATCGCAGTCACCGGGATCGCCGGGCCGACCGGAGGCACGCCCGAGAAACCGGTGGGCCTCGTCTGTTTCGCGCTCGAGGGATCGCTTGGAGCCCGCACCTCCCGCCGCATTTTTCCCTCGGCCGATCGCGAACGGGTGATCCAGCAGGCTTGCAACAGCGCGCTCGAGATCCTCCGCCGGGCGCTGGTGGGTTTCGAGGCGTGAACGCGGCGCTCCTCGCGTTGATGGGCTACGCAATCGGATCGATTCCGTTCAGCTTTCTGGTCGCCCGGCTGTTTGGGGTGAAGGATGTCCGTACCGTCGGCAGCGGCAACGTCGGGGCCACGAATGTGATGCGATCGGCGGGAAAGGTCCCCGGGATTCTGGCTCTTGTTCTCGATGGCCTGAAGGGAGCGGGGACGGTGTGGATCGCGCGGGCCTTCTCCTCCTCCGAAGCGGAGATCTGCCTCGCCGGCCTCTTCGCGGTGATCGGACACCTCTTTCCGGTGTGGCTCGGATTCCAGGGTGGCAAGGGTGTGGCCACCGGCGCCGGTCTCTTCATCCCGCTCGCCCCAGGCGCGCTGGGGGCGGCGATCCTCGTCTTCGTGATCACCCTCGCGGCCGCGCGTTACGTTTCCCTGGCCTCGATACTCGCCAGCCTGACCCTGCCGGTGGCCGCTCACTTCCTCGGCGCGGGCCCCACCGTTTCGTTGACGGCCCTGGTCGCCGCGTTGATGGTGGTCGCGAAACACCACGCGAACATCGCCCGGCTGGCCCGGGGCGTCGAGCCGAAGCTGGGAGCGAGGCGTTGAGGGTCGCGGTGATCGGGGCCGGGGCTTTTGGAACCGCGCTCGCCGTTCACCTGAAGGGGCTTTCGCACGACGTTACGGTGTGGACTCGGAGCGTCGCGAAGGCCATCGAGATCCCGGCCGGCTCGAACCGGGACGCGCTGCCCGGTGTGGACTTCGAGGCCGGGGTTGCGGCATCGACCGACCCCTTGACCGTGCTTGCCTCGGCCGATCTCGCCATTCTCGCGACACCCTCCTCTGCGATCCGCGACGCGCTGCGCCTGGTCGCCATACATCGGCGAGGTCTCCGGCTCGTTTCGGTGGCGAAGGGGATCGACCCGCGGACGCTCGAGCTCCACTCCCAGATCGCGGCCAAAGAGGCCCCGGAATCGGCGTTCTGCGCGCTCACCGGCCCTTCGTTCGCTCGCGAGGTCCTCGCGGGTCAGCCCACTGCGCTGGTGGTGGCGTCCGCGGACGCGGCGCTCGCCCGGGACGTTCAAACCGCCTTCTCCGGCCCGCGTCTGAGGATCTACGAGAGCGATGACCTGAAAGGCGCCGAGATGGCGGGCGCGCTCAAGAACGTCATCGCCATCGCCGCGGGAATGGTGGTGGGTTTGAAGTGCGGCGAAAACACCCGCGCTGCTCTCATCACCCGCGGTCTCGCGGAAATCTCCCGCCTCGTGGTGGCCTCGGGCGGTCGGGCGGAGACGGTGGCGGGCCTTGCGGGCCTCGGTGACCTGGTGCTCACGTGCGGCTCGAACCAGTCCCGCAATTTCCAGTTCGGACGCCTGGTCGCGGAGGGGCAGAACCCGGTTGACGTGCTTCGAAGTCTCGGCACCGTGGAGGGCTTCCAGACCTCGTCCGCGGCATGCCTTCTGGGCGAGCGGGCGGGCGTCGAAACCCCGATCGCACGCGAGGTTCGGGGCGTTCTCGTCCAGGGTGTTTCACCCCGCGACGCGGTGGAAGCGCTCATGTTGCGCAGACTAAAAAGGGAAGTACACTAGGAAATCTTCGCAAGAACAGAGGAGCCTAGGAAAGCTTGCCCGCCTACTTCATCAAGTACTCTGATGAGACCGGTCCCAAAACCCACGAATTCTCGTCCGGCGAACTGATCCTGGGCCGCGCCCCTGACTGTCAGGTGGTGCTCAAGGACTTCGGAATCTCGAGGCAGCACGCGAAGTTGATCGCCGACCCCGGCGGCGTCCGGATCATGGATCTTGGCTCGAAGAACGGGACCAAGATCAACGGCAACCTGGTCACCCAGGCCCCCCTCCGCGAGGGCGACAAGTTCAGCCTCGGCAGCCTCGAGATCCTGTTCGGGAAAACCGCCGAAGCCAAGGTCGCCTTCGACGACGAACCCATCGAGGCCTCCGGCACCATCGTACGTAGCGTCGGCGACCTGTCCAAACTCCTCGCCGTCGAGTCGAAGCCAAAGCCCGGACAAACCGCCTCGGCCGCCTCCGAGATCGCTCGCGCGAACCAGATCCTCAAGGTCTTGACCCGCGTGGCCGAAACCCTGGTCGCGTCGCGCCCGGTCGAAGAGGTGCTTCAGCAGGTCATGGACATCGTCTTCGAATCCATTCCCGCGGAGCGCGGCTTCCTGATGCTCGCCGGCGAAGAGAAAGACGCGAGCACCCTCACCGCGAAGGTCACCAAGTACCGTCACAAGTCGAACGACCGCGGCAAGATCACGATCTCCAAGACCATCGCCCAGCGCGTTTTGTCCGACCGCGTGGCGATCCTCACCTCGGACGCCCTCGCCGACGCGCGTTTCAACTCGGGCGACTCGATCCGCATCAACCAGATCCGCAGCGCCATGGTGGCGCCCCTGTGGAACCGCGAGGAGGTCATCGGGATCATTCATCTCGATACCTCGGCCCTCACCCATGCCTTCACCGAAGGCGATCTCGACCTTCTCTCCGCCCTCGCGAACTTCGCCGCGGTGGCGATCGAGCGCTCGCGCCTCAACGAAAAGATCGCGATGGAGGAGAAGAAACGCGAACGCCTCGGCCGCTTCCTCTCGCCCCAGGTTGCAAGCCGAATCATCGCCACTCACGACTCGCAGGGCTTCGAACTCGGCGAACCCGAGGTCCGCGAGGTCAGCGTGCTTTTCGCCGACATCGTCGGCTTCACGAGCCTCTCCGAGAAACTCACGCCCTCGGCCATCGCCCTCATCCTGAACGACTACCTCTCCCGCATGACCGACGCGATATTCATGTATGAAGGCACCCTCGACAAATACATCGGCGACGCGATCATGGCGGTCTTCGGCGCCCCTCTCGACATGCCCGACCATGCGGCCCGCGCGGTGAAAACCGCGATCGAGATGCGCGAACGTCTGGCCGAGTTCAACGCCGAGCGCAAGTCCGGCCCTCTCCTCCAGATCCGGATCGGCATCAATTCGGGCAAGGCGGTCGCGGGTGAAATCGGCTCCATCAACAAACGCGAGTACACCGTGCTCGGCGATACCGTGAATACGGCCTCGCGCCTCGAGAGTTCGGTCGCCAAACCCGGACTGATCGTCATCGGTCCCAACACCTTCGCGGCGGTCGACGGCCTCTTCAATCTCCGTCCCATGGGTGAGTTCACCCTCAAGGGCAAGGAGAACAAGGTCATCGTGCACGAGGTGATGGGCGGACGCCCGACGACGGCGGCGCCTCCCACCACCAGCACGGTCAACGTCGGCAAACTGGGGAGCTGACCCCGGGGGCTGCCGATGCCGAACACCGAGCCCATCGAAGCCCTCAAGCGGCTGGACGGACGCCGTCGAGGTTCGATCCTTTCGGCGTTGCTGGGGTTGCTCTTCCTGACCGCCCTGGTGCCGCTCGTTCTGACGTCGCGCTATCTCGTGAACCAGGCCCGGGCCGACCTCGAACTCGACCAGCGTTCCCTCCAGATGGCGAAGGTCCGCCACCTTTCGGAGTGGATCGCCCAATTCCGGACCTCCACCCGCGCGATCTCGCAAACCCTCGCGGCGAGCCTCGCCATCGACGCGCCGGTTCCGTACAAGAAGCGGATCGACAGTCTCGGCGCGAGCCGGACCCTCGAAGCTTTCCCGGGTGAGGCGAGTTCGCTCGTTTCCGTGAACGTGGTGGACCGGAATGGTTTTGGTGCGCGTTCCGGCCTCGCCCTGCCCGAAACGGACATCCAGTCCGCGATTCAGACCGCATTCCTGAGCGGCCTCAAGGGCCAGACCATGATGACCGCGCCCCTGTGGTCACAGACCCTGTCTGAACCGGTCGTGATTTCGGCCGAACCTGTAAAGGACAGCAAAGGACTCGCCCAGGCGGTGGTCATCGCGATCACCACCTTCGAGCCGGTCGTCCGGCTCACGCGGCTCTCCGGTGAGGGCGGTCTGCTCGATGTGTACGTGGTGAGCGCAGAGGGCCGCCTGGTCGCGCATTCCAACCCCGCCTTCGCGCCCACGGGCAAAGATCTCAAGGAGATCGACATCGTGAGGGAATTCGTCCAGACCGGCGGACGCGCTGCGGCCTCCATGCCTTTCTCCGTGAAGGGCGAGGATGGCGCTCCAAGGAACATGCTGGGCACCTTCATCCGGGTCGCGGACGACTCGGGCTGGGGCGTGATCGCGCAGATCGACGAAGCCAAGGCTTACGCGGGCGCCAACGCCATGCGGCGCAACTCCGCGGTGGTGGTGGGCCTCGTGAGCCTGCTCGCTCTCGGCCTCGGCATGTGGCTCTCCGGAGAGATCACCCGGCCGATCCGCAACCTGCGCGACGCGGCCCTCCAGCTCGCTCACGGCGATTTCACGACGCGGGTCGCGGTCACATCGCGCAATGAAGTGGGCGTCCTCGCCGAGTCGTTCAACGTCATGGGCGAACGCATCGAACGCGCGGTCGAGGAGATCCGCGAAGCCGCGAGCACCAACCGCGAGTTGTTCATCGGCACGGTCCGGATGCTCGCCAACGCCATCGACGCCAAAGACCCTTACACCCGAGGCCATTCCGAGCGCGTGGCCTTCTACTCGACGCTTCTCGCCAAGGAGCTTGGCTTCTCGGACGCGGAGATCGAAAACGTCCACCTCTCGGGCCTCATCCACGATGTGGGCAAAATCGGCATCGAGGATCGAATCCTGCGTAAACCGGCCGCCCTCACCGACGACGAGTACGAGATCATGAAGCAGCACCCGACCAAGGGCGCGCAGATTCTCGAGGCCGTTCCCAAGCTCAAGGCCATCGCCGGACCCGGACTTCAGCATCACGAGAACTTCGACGGGAGCGGATATCCCGACGGCCTCAAGGGCGAGGAGATCCCGCTCCTCGGCCGCATGGTGAGCGTCGCCGACGCCTTCGACGCCATGACCACCGACCGCCCGTACTCGAAAGCGATGACTTTCGATGCCGCGGTGGCGAGGCTCCAGTTTCTCTCCGGCAAGAAGTTCGATTCACAATGTGTCGACGCCATGGCTCGCGCCGTGGCCTCGGGAGATCTCACGGCCGCCAAAGCGCGGGTCGCCGCGGTTGCGGCGCGGCGCGACGGTCCGCCGCTCAAGAGCGCCTCCTGAGGGGTCAAAAGGAGCTTTCATGCTGAAATACCGCTTCGGTCTCGCCGCCCTCCTCACCGCCGCCCTGTCGGTCGCCCCCGAGGCGATGGCACAGGACCCGGAGGCGGAGATTCGTTTCAACGCGGGCGTGCGCATGCTGCGCGATGGTTTCCCGCAGCGAGCCCTCGCGGAGATTCAGGAAGCGCTCAAGAAAGACGGAGAGAACGCCTTCTATTTGAAGGCCCTCGGCATCACGTATTCGCAACTCGCGGACCAGTGCCGGCCGAACGACACGACGTGCCGCAACAACTACTTCAAGAAGGCCGCCGAGGCCGCCCAGAAGGCGTTGACCTTCAACCCCGACTACGTCGATGTCCGGAACGACCTCGGCATCGCCTTGCTGCGGCTCGGAAAACGAACCGAGGGCAAGGCCGAACTCGCACGTTCCTTCGCCGACCCGCAGTGTCCGACGCCCGAGGTAACCGCGTGGAATCTCGGCCAGGCCTTTTTCGAGGAGAAGGAATACAACGAAGCGCTCACCTGGTTCCAGGCCGCCTTGAACCGGAACAAGACGCTCGCCGCCGCGTGGGTCAGTATCGGCGATGTCTTCATCGCCACCAACCAGCCCGAGGCGGCGATTCTCCAGATGGAGAACGGGATCAAGGAGACGAGCGGAAATGCCGTCCTTCAGCTCTCCCTCGGCGAGGCCTACATGCGGGTGGGTCGCTTTCAGGACGCGCGAGCGATGTTCGAGCAGGTGGTCAAGAAGGATCCGCTCGGCGCGTCGGGCCGTCAGGCCGCCGAGAAACTCAAGGCCCCAGGTAGAAATATAGACTGAGGGGTCCATGGGGCTCCTCGAACAGTTCAAGCAGGGACTGACGCGCACGCGCGCCGTCCTCAACACCGATGTCGGCGACCTGGTCCGGGGCCTGGCCAAGCTCGATGGAGCCACCCTCGATTCCCTGGAAGACACCCTCATCGCCGCCGACTTCGGTCCCGCGGCGGCCGCGGAGATCCTCACCGCCCTGCGTCGCGATCTCACCGGTGGCGCCGACCCGGGTCTGATCCGCCAGTCTCTCAAGGAGAAAGTGCGGGTGATCCTCGACATCAGGGGCCCGGCGGTGAGCCAGGGAAATCCGCACGTCATCTTCGTGGTGGGGGTGAACGGGGTCGGCAAGACCACGACGATCGGCAAACTCGCGGCGCGTTTTCGCGACGAGTCCGAGAGCACTTTGATCGTGGCCGCCGATACGTTCCGTGCCGCCGCGGTGGGCCAGCTCAAGACCTGGGCGGACCGGTCCGGGGCCGCGTTCCACGAATCGCGCGAAGGCCAGGATCCCGCCTCGGTGGTGACGGATGGTCTTCGGAAGGCGCGGGCCGCCGGCACGAGGCGGGTTTTAGTCGACACCGCGGGGCGTCTGCAGAACAAGGCTCATCTCATGGCCGAACTCGCCAAGATGGGCAGGATCGCCGCGCGGGAAGCCGAAGGCGCCCCCCACGAGACCCTTCTCGTGATCGACGCGACCACCGGCTCGAACGGTCTCGCCCAGGCGCAGGAGTTCGCGCGCGCCATCCCGCTCACCGGTCTCGTGCTCACCAAGCTCGACGGGACGGCGAAAGGCGGTATCGCGGTCGCCATCGTGTCCGCGATGAAGGTGCCGATCCGGTACGTGGGTCTGGGCGAGAGCCTGACCGACCTCGTGCCCTTCGACGCCCACGCGTTCGCGGAAGGGCTGCTCGGATGACTCGCATCAGCGCCGTCGCCGACGAGCGCTTCATGCGCCGCGCCCTGGAACTCGCGGAGAAGGGCCTGGGCGAAACCAATCCAAACCCGGCCGTGGGCTGTGTTCTCGTGAAGCGCGGAAGTGTCGTGGGCGAGGGATTTCACGCGCGCGCCGGTGGACCTCATGCCGAGGCGTCTGCCCTTGCCGCCGCGGGCGGAAAAGCGCGCGGCGCCACCGCGTACGTCACCCTCGAACCGTGCGCCCCCAACCCGGTCAAGCGCACGCCTCCGTGCGCCCCCCGCCTGATCGAGGCGGGAGTCGCGCGCGTGGTGTTCGCGGTTCGCGACGCCAATCCTCACGTTCGCGGCGCAGGGGTGCGGATGCTGCGCTCGGCCGGCATCGATGTCGTCGAAGGCGTGCTCGCGGACGAGGGTCGGCGGTTGACCCGGAATTTCAATGCCGCCATGCAACTGCGCCGGCCCTTCGTCGCGCTCAAGGCGGGGATGACCCTGGACGGCCGCATCGCCACCGCAGCCGGCGAATCCAGGTGGATCACCTCGACGAAACAGCGAAACGCGGCGCGGAACCTCCGACGGTTGTTCGACGGCGTTCTCGTCGGATATGAGACCGCGATTCAGGACAACCCCATCCTGCTCCCCGAGCCGAGGACGGCCCGCCCCTACACCCGCGTTGTCCTCGACTCGCACCTTCGCCTGCCGCATTCCTCGCGTCTGGTGAAGTCGGCGCGACACAATCCCCTGATCCTGATTGGCGGCGATTCGGGTGAACCGCGCCGCCGCGGTCTCGAGGCCCTGGGCGTGGATGTGATTCTGGTGGATAGCCCCGGCGGCCGCGTGTCGGTATCGAAAGCACTCGGCGGCCTGTTCGATCGGGGCCTCACCTCGCTGATGGTCGAGGGTGGTTCCGAAGTGATGGGCTCTTTTGTGCGCGAGCAGCTCTTCGATGAACTGGTGATTTTCCGCGCTCCCCTGATCCTGGGCGGGCGGGGAAGTCGCCCGGTGGTGGGCGGCCGGAATCCGCGGACCCTGGGCGAGGCGGTCAAGGTGCGCCGCGCCGTCCTCGAGACCTCGGCCACGCTTCGCTACGGACTCGAACCGGCCAAAGACCTCGAGGTCGAGGTCTACGAACGGAAGGTGTAGCACATGTTCACGGGAATCGTCGAGGATGTCGGAGAAGTGATCTCCTGCGAGCAGGACGGGGACATCTATCGTCTGGCCGTCCGCGCGAAGAAGGCGCTTCAGGACCTGACCGTCGGCGGGTCGGTGGCCGTGAACGGGTGTTGCCTCTCCGCGACGAAGCTCGAAGACGACATCATCCGTTTCGACCTCGCGCGGGAGACGATGGCCCGAACCCGGTTCGACAAGCGGCTGCGGCCGGGGGCGAGCGTGAACCTGGAACGGCCGCTTCGTTTCTCCTCGCGGCTCGACGGCCACCTGGTCCAGGGCCACATCGACGGGGTGGCCACGGTCGCGGCGATCCGCGAAACCGGGGCGTCGAGCGAGATCACTTTTGAACTTCCGGCCGATCTCGCGCGGTACTGCGTCGAGAAAGGCTCGATCGCGCTCGACGGGGTATCGCTGACCTGCGCCGCGGTCACGGGCGCCAGGGTCAAGGTGGCCGTGATTCCTCACACCCTCGAGGTGACGACGCTGGGCCGGCTCAAGGTCCACGACCTCGTCAACGTCGAAGTCGACATGATCGCCAAGTACGTCGAGAAGCTCCTCCCGAAGTAGCATCGCCTCTCCGCAGGAATGAACGCAAAGGAACCAACGTGGCCTTCGCCTCTATAAAGGACGCCATCGACGACATCCGCGCCGGCC
>JANNJB010000802.1:0-15978 GCA_031405615.1 Vicinamibacteria bacterium
GAAACGAACGTTCTCGAGAAGGAGAACGCTCCCGGGCTTCATCGCCGCGGTGCGCGCCTTGACGTCAGGGCCGATGCTGTCCGCGGCCAGTTCGACCTCGCACTTCATCAACTCGGCGAGCCGCTTCGCGATGGGGGCGAGGGAGAGGGCCGGGGTCGGACCTTTCTTCGGGCGTCCGAGATGAGAGGCGAGGACGAGTTCGGCGCCCGCCTCGTGGAGGAAGTTCAGAGTGGGCAACGCGGCCCGGATCCTCGTGTCTTCCGTTATCGCAGCGCCTTCCATCGGCACGTTGAAGTCCACGCGCACGAAGATGCGCATCCCCTTGACGTCCGTGAGATGCCGGACCGTCTGCTTGGCTGCCATGATTTCCCCCCTCGATTCCCGGAAACGGTTTCGGGGCCGCGACGCCTGCTACCCGCGGTCCTTCTTCGCCATGAAGTGAATCAGGTCGCACATACGGCTCGAGAAACCCCACTCGTTGTCGTACCAGGCGAAGACCTTGGCCATGGTCCCCTGCAGCACGCGGGTGAGGGGCGCATCGACGATGGACGAAGCCGGGTTGCCCCGGAAGTCGATGGAAACCAGTTCCTCGTTGCTGACTTCGAGGATGCCCTTGAGCGAGCCCGCCGCGGCCTGGGTCATGGCGGCATTGATCGCCTCCGCCGTGGTTTCAGCCTTGAGTTCGATGGTGAGGTCGACCACGGAGACGTTCGGCGTGGGCACGCGCATGGCGACGCCGTCGAGGCGTCCCTTGAGTTCGGGGATGACGAGGTAGATGGCCTTCGCCGCGCCCGTGGATGTCGGGATCATCGAAAGTGCCGCGGCGCGGGCGCGCCGGAGATCCTTGTGGGGCAGGTCGAGGATCTTCTGGTCGTTGGTGTACGAGTGGATCGTGGTCATCTGACCTTTGACGATCCCGAAGGAATCGTGAAGGACCTTGACCACCGGAGCGAGGCAGTTGGTGGTGCACGACGCGTTGGACACGATGTGATGTTTCGTGGAGTCGTATTTGTCCTGATTCACGCCCAGCACGATGGTGAGGTCTTCACCCTTGGCCGGGGCCGAGATGATGACCTTTTTAGCACCGGCGGCCAGATGCGCCTTCGCCTTGTCGGCATCGGTGAAGAGTCCCGTCGACTCCACCGCGTATTCGACGCCCAGGTCCTTCCAGGGGAGTGCTGCAGGGTCCTTGAGGGCGAGCACCTTGACCTTGCGACCCGCGACGAGGAGGGTGTCGCCTTCGACCCGCACATCCTCAGCGAGGTTGCCCAGGATGGAGTCGTACTTGAGGAGATGCCCGAGGGTTTTCGCGTCGGTGATGTCGTTGACCGCGACGATGTCGAGTTCCTTATCGTGCAAGGCCGCGCGCAGAATGTTCCGACCGATGCGGCCGAAGCCGTTGATGCCTACTCGTACCGCCATGGACGTTCGTCTCCTTCGATATGCCGGCGACCGACAGGGCGCCAGCGTCGAAAATTGTAATTGAGATTGAGCAGGTAGGCTCTGATGCATGAGCACTACTGACCTGATCTGTGTGGGGGAGTCGTTCGAAGACCTGATCTTCGCGGGCCTCGATCGCCTGCCCCGGCTCGGGGAGGAACTTCGGACGAAGTCGTTCATCCGTACGTTCGGCGGTGGGGCCACGATCACCGCGGTCGCGGCGGCTCGCCTCGGGGTGAACACCCGGATCGTGAGCGCTCTCGCCGATGGGGCCTGCGTGAGGCTTCGCAAGGAAGGCGTCCATGTCACCAACCTCAAGAAACGCGACGAGTTACACGCGATCACCGCGGCACTGTCCACCCCGAAAGATCGGGCTTTCGCGACCTTCGACGGGGTCAACACCCTCCTTGGGCCACGGATCAACGCAGCGCTCGGGAAGGTCCAGGCCCGGGTTGTCCATGCCGCGATGTGCCCTCGCGACATCCCGCCCCTTGTCGATGCTCTCCGCTCCCTGCGTGCGCGCGGCGTGCTCGTGTCCCTCGATTTCGGCTACGACTTGAACCTCGCGAAGGACAAGAACCTGCCTCTGCTGATTGGGGCCGCGGATTTTCTCCTGATCAACGAGGATGAGGCGAAGCTCTACTCGAAGCGCAAGTCCCTAGCCCAGGCCGAGTCGTTCTGGAAGGAACACGCCCGGAACACCGTCATCAAGCGGGGCGAGAAGGGCAGCCGGTGGATCTCGCCGCGAGCGACGATCGAAGAGCCGGCCCCGAAGGTTCGGCCGATCGACACCACCGGCGCGGGGGATGCGTATAACGCCGGTTTCCTCGCGGGTTGGCTCAGCGGTCTGACGCCGCGCCGCGCCCTGCGTCTCGGGAACACGGTGGGCGCTCGGTCGACGCAGGCGGTGGGCGGTCTCGATGGTCTGCCGCGCCTCGAGGAGTTGTGAGGAGTTTCGGCTATCGCGACCGAGTTCTCGAAACCGCGTCCGTCCATCCTGCGTAGAGGGATTCACGGCGGGCCGCGTCCATGGCCGGTGCGAAGGTGCGGTCGAGGGCCCAGAGTTTCTGGATATCGTCCTGGTCCTGCCACACTCCCGTGGCGAGGCCGGCGAGGTACGCGGCTCCGAGAGCCGTGGTCTCCGCGACCACCGGACGCAGGACGCGCGCGCCGAGAATATCGGCTTGGAATTGCAGCAGCGCGCCGTTGCGAGTGGCGCCGCCGTCCACGCGGATGGTTTCAAGCGACAGGCCCGAGTCCTTGCGCATGGCTTCGATCACGTCGCGCGACTGATACGCGATCGAGTCCACCGCCGCGCGAGCGATGTGGGCCCTTGTGGTTCCGCGGGTGAGGCCGAAGATCGCGCCGCGCGCATCGGAATCCCAGTACGGCGCGCCGAGGCCGACGAAGGCGGGGACCATGTAGACGCCACCGCTGTCGGGCACGCTGCCCGCGAGGGTTTCGACTTCACCCGAGGTGGCGATGATCTGGAGAGAGTCGCGGAGCCACTGCACCACTGCGCCCGCGATGAAGACCGAACCTTCAAGACCGTAGGTGGTCTTGCCGCCGATCCGCCAGCCCACGGTGGTGAGGAGGCCGTTTGCGGACGCTTTGGGTGTCGCCCCGGTGTTCATCAGCAGGAAACAGCCGGTGCCATAGGTGTTCTTGGTTTCGCCGGGCTTGAAGCAGCACTGGCCGAAGGTCGCCGCCTGCTGGTCGCCCGCGATGCCCGCGATGGGAATGCGCGACCCGAACAGCGCCTCGTCGGTTTCGCCCACGATGCCGCTCGAGTCCACGATTTTCGGGAGCATCGCTTTGGGCACACCCATGATCTTCAGCAGTTCGTCGTCCCACTGAAGGGTCTCGAGATCCATCAGGAGCGTTCGCGAAGCGTTCGAGACGTCGGTGACATGCACGCGTCCGCCGGTCAGGCGCCAGATGAGGAACGAATCGACGGTGCCGAAGAGAATGTCGCCCTTCTCGGCTCGGGACCGGAGACCCTCCACGGTGGCGAGGAGGTGCGCGATCTTCGTCCCGGAAAAGTAGGCGTCCATCACAAGGCCGGTCTTGCGACGGAATAGAGGCTCGTGGCCTTCCGCCTTCAGGCGTTCGCACACGTAGGCGCTCACCCGGCTCTGCCAGACGATGGCGTTCGCCACGGGTTTGCCGGTGTGGCGATCCCAGAGCACCGTGGTTTCGCGCTGGTTGGTGATGCCGATGGCGGAGATCTTCGGGACATTGGCGCGGGTGATCGCTTCGCGCGCGGTCTGGAGCTGGGTGTTCCAGATCGCCTCGGGGTCGTGCTCGACATCGCCCGGCTTCGGGTAGATCTGTTCGAACTCGAGCTGCGAGGTCGAGAGCGGGAGGCCTTCGCGACCGAAGACGATCGCGCGCGACGAGGTGGTGCCCTGGTCGAGGGCGAGAACCGCGTGTTTCATGTCTCAGAAACCTTTCACAGGATCTTTTTGCCGAGCAGCGAACAGAGCAGTTCCACGCCGAGTTTCGCGGTCTGGTTCGCGCGGTCGAGGACGGGATTCACTTCCACCAGTTCCACCGACGAAACGCGATTGGTGTCCGCGAGCATCTCCATGGCCAGATGCATCTCGCGATAGCCGATGCCCCCCGGGCTCGGTGTGCCCACGCCGGGCGCCTCCTCGGGGTCCACCGCGTCGAGATCGATGCTCACGTGGATGCCGGCGGTCCCGTTCAAGGCGCGCTGGATCGCCGCCTCCATCACCGACCGCATGCCTCGTTCGTCGAGATGCCGCATCGTGAAAGCGCCGATTCCAACCTGCGACACGTTGGCTCGCTCCTTGAGATCGACCGAACGCAGGCCGATGATGGCGGCGCGTTCACCGTCGATCATGGGGCCCTTCGCGTCGTAGATCGAGAGCAGGTCCTTCGCCCCGAGGCCCAGGCACACCGCCATGGGCATGCCGTGGATGTTGCCGGTGGGCGAGGTGTGTTCGGTGTTGGCGTCCGCGTGAGCGTCGAACCACACGAGCCCGGCCTTCTCTTTCCGCCTGCGGAAGTGACGCGCGACTCCGGCGATGGTGCCCATGGCGATCGAGTGATCGCCCCCGAGGACCACGGGGAGGACACCCTCGTCCATGGTCTTCGTAACCACGTTCCGCAAGGTGACGCACATCGCCCGGATTTCCTTGAGGTACTTGAGGCGGGGGTTTCCAGGATCGCGGGTTTCCGCGACATGCGCCTCGATATCGCCGGAATCCTCGACCGCTATGCCGAGGGCGCGCACCGCGTTGTGGATCTCGGCCACGCGGAACGCCGACGGCCCCATGTCGACGCCGCGATGGCCGGCCCCGAGGTCGAGCGGCGCCCCGATGATCCGGATTCTCTTCTTCGGCTTTTGCGCATTCACGCTGTGGCTCCTTGAGTGTTCAGCTTTTCCTGGATGATCCGGGTGACTTCATCGCGAGGCATGGGCCGGCCGAGCAGATGACCCTGCAGGAGATCGCAGCCCTGGGTTTCGAGGAAGTTCTTCTGGAACTCGGTCTCCACACCCTCGCCCACGACTTCGAGTCCGAGCTGATGGGCGAGCGCGATGGTCGCAGACGCGATCGCTTCATCCACGCGGTCGGACCCCACGTCCTGGACGAACGAGCGGTCGATCTTGATTCGCTTGATGGGGAGCCTGCGGAGCAGGTCGAGGGAGGCGTAGCCGGTGCCGAAATCGTCGAGGCTGATGGCGACGCCCATGGCCACGAGTTCGCGCAGGGCTTCGATCGTCCTCTCGGCGCCTTGAAGCGCGGAGGACTCGGTGACCTCGAGTTCGAGCGCGCCCGCGTCGAGGCCCGCGTCGCGCAGCGTGGCCGCGACGAGCGACACGATGTTCGGTTCGCGAATCTGGGCGGCCGAGATGTTGACGGAAACGCGCACCGGCATCCCGAGCAGCGCGCGCATGTGGGCGATATCGCGGCACGCGGTCTGAAGGACAAAAAGGCCGAGGGGCTGGATGAGACCGGTGGCTTCCGCCACGGGGACGAAATCGTCGGGTTCGCGCATCGTGCCGTCGGGCCGACGCCAGCGGATCAGGGCCTCGAGGCCGCACAGGTCGCCGGTGACCGCGCGGAGGATGGGCTGGTAGTAGAGGGCGAACTCATCGCGGGCCAGGCCCTCATGAAGCTCGTTCTCGAGCTCCAGCAGGCGCGTCGCCGCCAGATTCATGGTGGCATCGAAGAGTTGAAGCCGGTCGCGTCCCGAGTCTTTCGCCCGGTACATCGCGGTGTCTGCGCTTTTCACGAGGGTCTGCACATCGGCGCCGTCCTGGGGACCGATGGCGAGACCGAGACTGGCGCTCACCCGGAGTTCACGTCCCGCGACGAGGAACGGCTGTCGCATCGCCTCGAGGAGCTTCTTGCCCACGCGCGCGGTTTCGTCCGAGCGCAGTCCGGGAAGGAGCACCGCGAACTCGTCGCCCCCGAGCCGCGCCACCGTGTCGGAGCCGCGGAGCACATCCCGCAGGCGGTCGGCGCTGCGCCTGATGAGTTCGTCGCCCGCGTCGTGCCCGAGCGAGTCGTTCACGTTCTTGAAGCGATCCACATCGAGGAGGATCACGCCCACCGTGCTCGACTCGCGGTGGGCGAGGGCGAGCGCGGCGTCCGCGCGGTCGTTGAAGAGGGCCCGGTTGGGAAGGTCGGTGAGAGCGTCGTGGAAGGCCACATGGCGCGTGCGCTCCTCGGCTTCACGCCGCGTCGTGATGTCGTAGGCGGTGGTGAGAACCGCGGGCAGGCCGGAAAGTTCGATGGGGGAGCCCGAGATCTCGAACCACCGCGTGGCCCCGTGGCGGTCGATCATCCTCACGTCGAACTTGTTCTCGATGGTCTCGCCCCGGGCCCGCGCCCGTCCCCGGGCTTTCACGGGCTCGATGTCATCCGGGTGAACGTTGACCCAGAACTCCCGCCCCACGATGTCGCCGAACACTTCCCGGGCCCACCGATTCGCGAAGACGATGGTGTCCTCGCGGTAGATCAGAAGGCCGCACTCCGCACCCTCGGCGAACGTGCGGAAGCGCATCTCGCTTTCGCGCAGAGAGCGCTCGGCCGCGCGCCGGACCGTCGCGTCCCTGAAACTCCACACCCTTCCCTGGATGTCGCTTCGCGGCCCGAGGGGTCGCGAGAACCTCTCGAAGATCCGGCCGTCCCTCAAGATGATGGTCTCGAAGCTCTCGTCCTCGGGATGATCGCGCAGTTGGCGCAGGCGATCCGCGAAATCGCCCCTTTCGCTGATGGCGTCGAGTGCCGCCGCGAGCACCGTGTCGTCTTGATGGTTCTCCATCACTCCGAGGGCCATGGTCCACATCGAGACGAACATCTGATTCCAGGCCAGGATCTTCCCGGAGCGATCGACGACGAGCAGACCGTCGGCCGTGGAGTTCAGGATCGACGCGAGCAAGCCGGTCGAAGGACCCTTGTCGAGGCCAAGCTCCGCCCGCGTGGGGATGGGTCCGCTCGGCCCTTTCCAGACGGAGGGTCGCGATCTCTCAGACACGGCGAAACGCAATCGAGAACATGAGAACTCCCCCCCGCGTAATCTACCCCCGAATGGACTGGCCTGGGTGAGAGAATTCGGTGTGAGCCGACTATTGCGGATGGGCGGGCTCGTGTCCCTCCTCCTGTGCGCGGTTGCGACCGTGGCGTTTGCGGGGTCCTTTCCTCCGAGGTATCGATTTCAGACCTTCGAATCGGGGAAGGTCAAGGTGCATTTCCATGCCGAGGTCCAAGCGCCGGCGCGGCGCGTGATGGCTCTCGTTCTCGACATTCTCCCGGGTCTCGAGGAGCGGTATCACGTCCAGGTCCCGAGTCTCGATGTGGTCGTGCACGATGCGAACGACTCGCCCAACGGCCTGGCCACCGCCTTTCCTTATCCGTATGTGGAGATCCGCTCCGCTTCGCCCGACGGCGCCGAGTCCGGACCCACCGAATCGTGGCTGCGCATGGTGGTCACCCACGAACTCACGCACATCGTCCATATCGAACAGGCGGGCGGGCTCTACGGTTTTGGCCGGCGCGTTTTTGGACGGGCGCCCTTCCTGTTCCCAAACGCCCTTCAACCGACGTGGTTCATCGAGGGCCTGGCGGTTCGCGAGGAAACGCGGGGCACCGCGTTCGGGCGCGGGCGGCACACGTTCACCGAGATGGTGGTGGATGAGGCGGCGCGCAGCGGCCAGCTCGAAAAGCTCGACAAGGCGACTCTCGGCCTCGATGAATGGCCCTTTGGAACCGCGGCCTATCTTTTCGGCGAGGAGTTCCTGAGCTTCGTCGAGACCCGCTTCGGCCCGGACTCCACGCGCGACATCGCCTCCGCCCACGCCCGCGCGTTTCCCTACCTCGACGAGCGCGCCTTCAAGAAGACCACGGGCCGGAGTCTGAGCGGCCTCTGGCGCGAGTTCGCGCGACAGCGCGCGGCGGCCGTCGAATCCACCGCACCTGCCACCCTGGCCTGGGTCACGGCGCTCACCAAGCGCGGAACCATCCAGTCGTCTCCTCGACTTTCCCCAGACCGCACGATCCTCGCCTACACCAGCCGCACCCTCGCTCGACTCGGAGAAATCCGGCTTATGAACCCGGACGGCTCAGCGGATCGGAAGTTGACGTCGCGCCTGTCGGGCGGCGCCTTGTCCTGGACGCGCGACGCGAAGTCGATCGTGTTCGACGAGACCAACGTGGTGGCGAGGTTCGAATCCCGGTCCGATCTCCATCGCGTCCATGTCGAAACCGGTCGACGCGAACGGCTGACCCGTGGCCTGCGCGCGAGCGACCCGGATGTGGGACCGAGCGTTGACGGGGGGAGGGAAGAGATCGTCTTCGTTCAACGCTTTCCCGATCGTTCGGATGTGTCCATCCTGGGCGCCGATGGAGACGTGCGGCCCCTGACTTCGTCCGCCCCCGGAACCGAATGGTCTCACCCCCGCTTCTCCCCGGACGGCGATGCCATCGCGGCCTCGCGTCTTCAAGGCGGTTTCTCCGACCTCGTCCTCGTCGATGCCCTCACCGGTGCGCTCACGCCGCTCACTCGGGACCGCGCTCTCGATGTGGAACCCGCGTGGGTCGACGACCGCACCCTGATCTTCAGGTCGGACCGTCAGGACAAGCTTTTCCGCCTGTACCTGATCGACCGCGACGCCTCCGGCCTTCGCGCGGTCGCCGGTGCTCCACCCCACGCTTTCACGCCCGAAGTGGACGACCGAACCAATCGCGTCTTCCTCGCGCGCTATTCGTCCGAAGGCTATGACATCGCTTCCTTCCCCTACGCGTCCGGAGAAGTGGTGGGTGTCTACACCGACAACCTCCCGGCCAACTTCGACGAGCCGGCGCCCTACGCGGGGGAAGCCCGGCCCTACCGTTCCCTTCCCTCCCTGCGTCCCCGGTTCGTTTCGCCTTTCGCGGAGTTCGCCTCCGACGAGTGGCGGCTCGGACTCGCCACCGCTTCGTTCGATCCGCTCCTGCGCGCGACCTATGGCCTTGCCGGCTCCTGGGGAACGGAAGTCGCGAGGCCGAACCTCCTCGGTTACGTTCGTTACGATCGATTCACGCCGACGTTCACGGCGCTCGCTCGGATCGAGTCGTCCCCCGCGACCTCCGGGAGACGGGATCTGCGGGAGGGGCGGCTTTCCGTCGACTTCCCGATCGAGCGTTCGGTGCTTCGGCGCCAGACCGCCGGCCTTACGTTCAGGCGAAGACACGAGGCGACGCCGGCCTCGAAGCTCGACACCTCCGTCCTGGCCCTTACGTGGCAGTTGGATTCCACCCGCACGTTTCCGATGTCGGTCTCCCCGCAGGACGGGGTTCGGTTGCGCGTGGCCCTCACCCGCGAATTCAAGGGCCTCGGAAGCGACCTCGAGTTCGGCAAGGCCATTGTCGATGCCCGCGCGTACACGAGGATCGGGCCCGCGGTTCTGGTCAGCCGGCTCGGCGGCGGATGGACCTTCGGATCGGGTGTTCCGCTCAGTGCCTTCGCGGTTGGAGGACTTGCCAATCCCGCCCTACTCGATCCCATTGGAGACGAGCCCGCGGTGCTCCGCGGCTACGAAGCGCCGGATGGGAGCGACCGGTCGCGTTACGGTCGCAAACTCGCGTTCTCGAACCTCGAATGGCGCGTGCCCCTGGGTCACCCGCAACGCGGTGTGCGCGCTTTGCCTTTTTTCCTGCGCCACCTTCACCTGAGCGCATCGCTCGACGCAGCGGTGGTCTCCGCGCGAAGCTTGAACCTCGACTCCGCCCGCGTGGGCGTGTCCATTGGCCTGGGCGCCGACATTCTCATCGGTCACCGGATTCCCCTCACGGTTCAGGGAGGCCTGGGCCGGGGTTTGACCCGCGATCGCGCGACCGTGCCCTGGTTCTCTCTCGGCGTTCCCTTCTGACCCCTTGAAATGGCAAGCTAGGATGGTTCGGCAGTCATGAGGGGAGCGAAGCGCGGCCGGCGGAATCGTGAGGACCTCGCCGGAGAGAACCAGGAGAAGAAGAGCAAGCTGCAACGCCTTCGCGAGATCCTGCCCCTCGCCTGGTCGCTGATCCGGCCGCGGGTGCCCGCGCTCATCGCGGGCCTCCTTCTCATCCTGATCTCGAGGTCCGCGAGCCTTGTGCTGCCCGGCACCGCGCGCGTCTTCATTGACGAGGTGGTCCCGGGCACGCATCCCGAGAAGATGAACCAGGTATTCGCCGCGGTGATCGGCGCGGCGCTGGTTCAGGCCACCTGCGCCTATCTCCTCTTTCGCGTCCTCACCGTCCGCACCATCGAGCTCGTCGCCGATCTTCGAGTCAAGGGTATCGCCCACCTGATCCGGTTGGCCGTGCCGTTTTTCGACCGGAATCAGACCGGGGCCTTGTTGCCGCGGGTCCTCCACGACATCGAGGCGCTGCGACTCCTCATCGGTTCGGGCTTCATCGACTTCGCGGGCGGCGTCTTCTTCGCCGGTCTGTCCGCGGTCTACATGTGGACGATTTCGCCGAAGCTGACCCTGGTCGCCCTGGTCGCCCTGGTCGCGTTCATCGCCCTCCTCGGTTGGGCGTTCTGGGGCGTGGCCGGGGTTTATGGGGAGAGGGCCCGGCTGCTCTCGGAGACGAGCGGCCGGCTCAACGAGACGCTTTCCGGCATCCGCGTGATCAAGGCCTACCGGGCCGAGGAGCGCGAGAGCCTCGCCATGGAAACCTCGGTCCTCGCCATGCGTGACAACGCGATCGAGATGGCTCGGAACAACCGGATGTTCTCCTTCTGGAGCACGGCGCTGGTCGGCTTCCTGGGCATCGGCCTCATGGCCATGGCCCTCACGGAGATTCAGTCCGGGCGACTCACCCTCGGCGGCTTCACCACCTTTTCGATTCTCCTCGGTTTCCTCAATGGTCCCGTGTACATGGCGGTGGCCCTCGCCGGGCAGTTCACGGACGCGCTGGTGTCGATCGAACGGCTCCAGGCGATCCTCAACGAGCCGAGCGAAGCGCCCGCGTTGAGTCGCGCGGCCTCCGCCTCGCCGCTTCCGCTCTCCGAGGTGAAAGGTCACGTGCGGTTCGAGAACGTGACGTTCGCGTATCGGCCGGAGGAGCCGGTGCTGAAGTCGGTCAGCTTCGAGGCGCTCCCCGGCACCGCGACCGCGCTGGTCGGGCCGTCGGGCGCCGGCAAGTCCACGATCATGGGCCTGCTCGCGGCTTTCTACCGGCCGCAGTCGGGAAGGATCACCCTCGATGGCCACGACATCGAGGCCCTTCCTCTCCAGGACTACCGCTCGAATCTGGGGGTGGTGTTTCAGGACACCTTCCTCTTCGACGCCACGCTGCGCGAGAACGTTCTGTTCGCACGACCGGACGCCTCGGAGAGCGATTTTTTGGAGGCTTGCCGGTCGGCCCACGTCGAGGAGTTCGCTGCTCGTTTCGCGAAGGGCTATGAGACCGTGGTGGGTGAGCGGGGTGTGCGCCTTTCCGGGGGCCAGAAGCAGCGCGTGGCGATCGCCAGAGCCTTCCTCGCGAATCCGAGGGTCCTCCTGCTCGACGAAGCGACCTCGAACCTCGACAGCGAGTCGGAGGCCCTGATCCAGAAGGGCCTCGAAGCCCTGCTGCCGGGACGTACCACTTTCGTCATCGCCCATCGCCTGTCGACCGTGCGGTCCTGCCGGCAGATCCTGGTCCTCGACAAGGGCGAGGTCATCGAGCGTGGCACCTACGAGGACCTGCTCAGCCTAGGCGGTCGATACGCAGCCATGTTGGAGCAGCAGATGATGAGTCCTCCAACTCGAGACCCATCGGTTCCGAATTCTGCCGGAGGAGCATCAGGATCACGATGATCACGGTGACGGCCAGGACCAGAATGGGAAAAAGCCAGCGCTTCAGCTGCCGTTGAGTGTCGATTGTGGTTCGCAATGAGTCGGTCCGCGGCCGATGATGCCCTTGCCTCCCTTTTTCAGGGGCCGGCGGGGCAGCGGGCCCGGGAAAGCGGGTTCCACAGTTGGCACAACGCCAGAAGCCGCCAGCACCCGCAGCCAGTTTCTCCCTGTCCAGCGGGTACGAGCTTCTCGATGGGCGGACCTCGGCCGATTGACAGTCGGGGCAGGGAGGATACGAAGGGTCCGAAGGCGGGACGCTCACAACGACAGACCCTGCGACACCAGCCTGGACGCGCCGGATTCGGCGGGCCGATCCTCGCCGAGGGCGGCATCGAGGAAGCAGCGGTGAGCGTCGCGGTGCCCTTCGTCGAGCCAGTCGAGGAGCGTTGTCTCCACCTCGTTCGCGGGATCGATGGCGCCATCGAGATCGAGGGGCCGCAGAAGCGAACGTCGCGGGCGGACGGTGTGAACCGAGATCGAGCGGAACTTCCGTCCGGTGAGAGGGTCCTGCCACTCGCGCTCGCCCGTGCTCCTCTGGTGGCCCACGGTCTCGACGATGCGGTTGAGCCTCTGGGTCTGCCGCAGGTCGGCCTCGATGGCGTTGCGTTCCTGAAGCGCCAGGAAGGCCGCGGCGAGGGCCTTGAGTCCGCGGCGGACCGGCATCGGCCCCGGCTCTTCCGCGGTCGCGGTCACGAAGACGATCCGGTTCGCGCCGAGGGCGATGGCCTCGCTCAGTCCGGAGCCCGCGATGGCCGAAGCCTCGGCGATGCGGTGGACTTCTCCGCCGAAAGCACCCTGTTTCGGCAGGCGGACGCGGCGGGGCGACGAAAACGGCGCGGTGTTGAACGCCGTGGCCATCACGTCGTAGAGCAAAGGTGCTATGGCTGCGTCCTTGAGGTCGAGGGGCTCCTCTCGCTCGGAGTTCCTGAACGGGGTCCTCTCATCGGCAGACTGCGCCGTCAACCTGAGCACGAGCGGCCGTCGCGCGTCGAGGTTCGCGGCGCGCAGCACCAGTCCGCGGAAACCGGGCTGACCGGAATTCTCCGCGATCAATGCCGCGTACTGGCGACCGATCTCGGCGGTGTCCGGGGCTTTCTCGTTCAAAGCCGGTCCGCGCGCCACCTCCCACAGACGTCGCGCGATTTCCTTTTCGACGCCGGAAAGATCGAAGGCGCTTTCGAGATGTTCGCCGACCCGCCGCCTCGAGGTCCTGAAGAGCCGTGCCCCGCCCAGCAGAATGAAGAGGAAGGCGAGAAACGTGGGAGCGGCGAGGGCGAAGATGAAGAAGAGCCGGAGCCCGGGGGCGAGACCCGCGAGGGCCTGGGTCAGAGTGGTCATGAAGCCGGGCCGCGCGAAGTCGACGGCGAGGAAGACGGGCAGGAACAGGCCGAGCAGAAGGGCCAGGAGTGCGGGCAC
This sequence comes from Vicinamibacteria bacterium, assembly GCA_031405615.1. GTDB lineage: Bacteria > Acidobacteriota > Vicinamibacteria > Fen-336 > JAGNNV01 > JAGNNV01. Next base: position 13,193 of record JANNJB010000802.1, read on the forward strand.
CATGAATGCCGAAAGGCCGACGAGGCCGAGCGAGCGCAGAAAGCGGAAGGTCTTTCGCAGCTCGAAGACCCGGCGGGTCGAGATCCAGCGCCACAGGCCCTTCTCGCCATACAACACGGACCCCGAAGCGCCCGCGCCGAACGCCGCGGCGAGAACACCCACCCCTGAGCCCACCATGAAGTCGATGCGGACACCGGCTTCGTCGAGCGCTTTCAGCACACCCGCGTGATAGGCCCCGGAGGCTCCGCTGCCGGCAAACACCACGGCCGTGCGCTGACCCAGGAGAGGTTCCTTCATGCGAGGCCGATTATGCGTTATTTCATCGGGCAGGCGTGGACCTCGCGAAAGGACCCGCGGCGCTTTTGAGGCGCTACGCCGAGGGCTCAGCGGGCGTCGTGCATGGTGGCGAGACGAATGATCTCGACGTAGCGCGTGCCCTTGGGGACGCGCACTTCCACGACTTCTCCGATCTTCTTGTTCAGAAGGCAGCGGCCGATGGGGGACGAGGGGGAAATCCTGCCCTTCTCGGGGTCGCTCTCTTCGCTCGTGACGATGTCGTACGTGGCCTCTTCGCCGGTGTCCTCGTCGCGCACGTGGACGGTGGAGCCAAGGCCCACCTTGTCCTTCGGGATGTTGTCGAGGTTCATCATCGACAGGCCGGCGAGGCGGCCCTGGAGCTGAGCGATACGCGCCTGGAGGAAGGTCTGGCGCTCCTTGGCCGCCTTGTACTCGGCGTTCTCGCGGAGATCGCCCCATTCGCGAGCGCGCTGAATCTCTTTCGGAAGTTCGACCTTGAGCTCGTGCTCGGCGGTCCGAATGTCTTCCTCGAGTTTCTTTTTCGCTTCGATCATGGGATCAGGATTCTCTTCCGTATTTTTTGAGTGAGCTTTGGGGGGCGCCCCGCGTCAGTTGTTCGGGTGGCGTCCCTGTGCGGCTTTCGCCTCTTCGGACCTTTGTTGAGGCAGGGGCTCGATGCAAACGCCCCAAGGCTCCAAGAAGTACTGATGTTAGCATCGCGCCTCGCTTCGCCCCGCCTCGACCCTGGTCCCGCAAGTCCTTCAAAGACGGCCCGCTCTTGTCGATTTCACCAACGAAACGGATTTCCGCCCGGGACAATCCCGAGTTCAAGCGGTTCCTCGCGGTGCGTGCGCGAAAGAACCGGGACTTGATCCTGATCGAGGGCCCGAAGCTCCTCGCGGAGGCGCTTCGATCGAAGCTCGTCGTGAAGGCGATCGCGGTCGACGAGTCCGCGGAGGGGTCACCCTTCGCGGTGGGCGTCCCCACCCTGCGGTTCGCCGACCCGCTCATGAAGAGCCTCTCGGACGTCGAAACCCACCAGGGGATCGTGGCACTGGTGGAGCGCCCTCGCTTCGGTCGCGAGTGGCTCGAGAAGAAGGACGCGTTCATTCTCGTGCTCGACGGCCTGCAGGATCCGGGGAACGTGGGCACGCTCCTGCGCACCGCCGAAGCCGCGGGAGTCCTAGGCGTTCTCCTGACGCGCGGCTGCGCGGATGCGCTTTCCCCCAAAGCGCTCAGGGCCTCCGCGGGCTCGGCCTTCCGGATGCCGCATGTCCTCGATCTCTCGCCCGACGATCTTCTTTCTCTCCTGCCCAAGGACGTCCGACTTGTAGCGGCCGTAGCGGGACCAGGTGCGGCCTCGGCCTTTGGAGACTCTTCGCTGGCCCCGCCCATAGCCCTCGCTCTAGGTTCGGAAGGGTCGGGGCTGACGCCGCAAATCGAAAGGGCCGCCTCAGTGCGGCTGCGCGTGCCGAGCGCTCGCGACGTCGAGAGCCTGAACGTCGCCGCGGCCGGGGCCGTTTTGATGTTCGAAATCGCCCGCCGCAGCGGAAGGCTTCTCTAAAACAACTTCTGGAAATCGGGCCGGAGAAAGATCTCCCGCCCCTGGGTCTCGATGTGGCCGTTCTCCTCGAGATCCCGCATCATGCGGGTGACCGTCTCGCGGGAGGACCCGATGCGGTGCGCGATGTCCATGTGCGTGGGCCGCTTGACGACCACCCGGCCATCCTTGAGCCGCTTGCCTTCTTCCTCCGCAAGCTCCTGGATGACGCGCGCGACCCGGCCGTAGACGTCGAGCAGGGCCAGGGTCGAGATCTGGTGATTCGCCTTTCGAAGCCGGCTCGCGAGCACCTGAATGAGCGACGTGCCCATACCGGGGTCCTGCTCGAGCGCGCGCGTGAAGTCGTCGCGCTGAAGGGAGAGAAGTTCGCACTCCTCCTCGGCGATGACCGTGGCCGAGCGCGGCTCCTGGTCGAGAAGCGCCATCTCGCCGAAGAAGTCGCCCTCGGAGAGCACGGACAAAGTGACTTCCTTGCCGTCGTCTCCGAAGATCGCGATCTTCACCCTGCCATGGAGGATCACGAACAGGGAATCGCCCACTTCCTTCTCGTGGAAGATGACGTCGTCCTTCTTGAACCGCCTGCGACGCGTGAGTCTCAGGATGGCGTCCACCGACGCCTCTCCCAGCCGGGAGAAGAGGGGGACGCTCTTGAGGAACTCGCGTTCGGTCATGGACTTTCTCTAAACCAGGATCGTAGCACCGCTCAGCGCTTGCGTTTCGGCTGCTCGTAACTCGCGGTGACCACGCTGGAGATGCCGCCGCGCACACCGAACCGGCCTTCGAGCATCATGCTCCGTGGCCTGGTGACCGCGACGAGGTCGTCGAGGATCTTGTTCGTGACCGCTTCGTAGTAGATCCCCTCGTTGCGGTAGCCGCCGAGGTACATTTTGAGGCTCTTCAGCGACCAGGTCCAGCCCGCCGGGATCAT
>JANNJB010000803.1:0-12816 GCA_031405615.1 Vicinamibacteria bacterium
CAAGTTAACAAACTAAAGAAAATATTTGCGTAAATTAAGATACTAGACACTTCTATGGACCAAGTTAATAAACTAAAGAAAATATTTGCGTAAATTAAGACACTTACAATTCTAGTCAATTAAATAAGAGTAATACTTACCTAGGCAATATTCCAATGAGCAGCCCTAGTATGGGCAGTTATGGACAACCTTAATCTGGGCCATAGCCGGCCCTACCCGGTTTGACTTGAAACTGGCCCGCTGATACAAGTGATCGGCGGAGCTTGAAGCACCGTCCGTCTCCCCATGAATCCCCTCAAAAATCTCTTCAACAAGGTGTTCGAATCGAAGCCACCGGAAGGTGCTGTCTCGCCCAAGGAGGATTCGTCTTTCGAGTGGAATCCTGACGAAGAGACGGTGGCGCCCACTTCGTCGCGCGCGACCTCCTGGAAACGCGGCGACACCGCCGACGAGAGCCCGCGCCGTGGGCTTGGAGAGGCCACGCCGGAGGCGATCGCGGCATCCGCCCACACGCTTCCCACCCCCGAGTTCGAGCGGGGCAAGCCCTCTGCCCGTACCGCTGCGATCCCCGCCGTAGCGCCCGCATCCGTGGTCGCCGAAGCGGCGCCTTTTATTTCTCTTAAACCAGCCGCATCCCCAGCGCCGGTCGAGCCCGCGCCGGTCGTGAGTGCTGAGAACTGGGTCCGGCCGAGCGCGGCCGAGACGGCGATCGCACCCGCTCAAGCCGCGATGGCGGTTCCCGCCCCGCCCCAGATTCCGGTCTCCGACTTCGAAGAGGTCTATCGCAAGGCCGGGATCAAGTCGCCGATTCATGGTTACGGTGTCGAACGCGTTTATCGCCTGCTCACGAGCCGGCGTCTGGTTGGCCTCGATCGTAACGTCCGTCGCAGCGCCCTTCTGACCGCCCTCGATGCCGCGGGTGTTCCCCCCTCCGACGTCTCTCAAGACGCCGTGCTGCGCCGCAAGGCTCTTGCCGCTTACGAGGCCGAGAAGGCCCTCGAGCTTCAGAGCCTGCGCTCCCGCAACGAGAGCCGCGCCGAGGCGCTTCAGGACACAGTCGAGACGTTCACCCGTCAGAAGCAGAGCCAGATCGAGCGTCTCGCGCAAGGGAGCACCGCCGCGGTGCGCGCGCAGTCCGACCTCGAGATCCGCAAGCGGATGGAGCAGGACCGCCTGTTCCGTTCCCTGGCGTATTTCGTCGAGCAGCTTCCTTCGCCGGTGGCAGAGTCGCGCCCCGCGCTTTCACAAGCCGCGCGAGTCATCGAGCGCTTCGACGCGACGATCGAGATGCGACCGTTTTCTCGCGAAGAGGCGCCCGCCCCTGAACCGCCGCCCGCCCCGGACGTGGCCACTGTTCAAGACGCCGTGCCGTCCGCTCCTGTGGTTGAAGCCGTGACCGTGACGCCCGTCGAGCACGGAGAGGTGGGCGCCGACACCCGCCCGCTGTCGCAGTCCGGTCTCGAGATGGCCCTCAAAGCCGCAGCCGAAGAGGCGCGGAACGCGGGCTGGGGTAAAGCCGCCCTGGTCGAAGACGGAGCCGCCAACCCCGTGGACGCTCTCAAACGGCTTCGCGAAGGCCAGAAGACGGACTCCGAATCATGAGCAAAGTCCGCAATCTCGTAGGCCGGGGCGTACGTCTGATCGAACCCACCGGCCTCGCCGACGGCTCAAGCGAGAGACTTGTCGAGATCCTGCCTCAGGCCTACGACCAAAAGCCCGCGGACATGCCTCCCTCAAAACTCCCCGCGGAGATCATGGACTTCGGCGAGGTGTATCGCGAGGCGCGCATCGAGCCGCCTCCGCACGGGTACGGGATCGATAAAGTCGAATCGATGTTGAACCATCCGCGGCTCGTGGCCATTCGTCCCGAGCAGCGCGCCGCCGCCGTCCTCGCCGCGCTCGAGGCCGCGGGGGTCGAGTTCACCGACGTCTTGAAAGACGCGGTTCAGCGCGATCACGCGATCGAGCGTTTTGCTCTCGCCAAGGAAGCCGAGATGCAGGCCGAGCGCCTCCGCGCGGAAGAAGCGGTGGTGCGCGCCCGGCAGGAACTGGACGCCTTCGTCACCGAGAAGCGCGCCGAAGTCGAGAGACTCCGCCGCGAGATCACGGAAGCCGAGGAGCGTTTCGCCGAGCTTCAGGACCGACGCCGGGCGGAGGAGAGGCGCATTGTCGAGGTCTCGGACCATCTCTCGGACACCCTGCCTTCGGACCGTGACGATGCGCCGCTTTTGGGCTCGCCGGCCCTCCTGCGTCCCCAGGGAGTCTGAGCCGGGATCGGTTGCGCTTCCCGGGGTACCGTGGGTTAGCCGCTCCGAAGCGAGGTGGCGATGTTGGTCAGAATCAAACGGAACTCGGGCGTTCCCGTCAAAGACCAGATCCGGGCCCAGATCGAACTCGCCATGCTCTCGGGCGAACTGCCCCGCGGTTCCCGCCTGCCCCCCATCAGAACCTGGGCGCGCAAGCTCAAGGTCCATGCGAACACCATCTCCGCGGCCTACCGCGACCTCTCGGCCTCCGGGCATGTGGTGGTTCGTTCGGGCTCGGGAGTTTTCGTCGAGCCCCGGCCGCGCCGGACCGCGCTTCAGTCGACCGTGGCGATGAAACTTCGCGCCGCCGTCGAAGAGGCGGTGGCCACCGGTCTAGGCAAGGAAGACATTCTGGCCGCGGTGGCGCGCTTCGCCGAGCCCCGCGCGGCCGAGGGAATTCTCGTTGTCGACCCTTCGAGCGAAATGGCCATGGTCTACGCGAGTGAGATCAAGGAGGCGCTCGGGACCCAGGTTCGCACCGCGACCATGGATGAACTCGATGCCAATCCAAGACTCGCCGCCGGCCTCGTGGTCGCCGTTCTTCCGTATCACGTGGGTCGGGTCGAGGGTGTGGCGTCGCTTGGACGGCTCGTGGTCTTCACCCTCAGCGTTCCCACTCCCGACAAGGTCTTCCCCGCCGGTCTCTCGTCCGGCATGGTGCTGGTCGTTTCGGAGAGTCCGCTTTTCCTCTCGTTCGCCCGCGTCTCGCTCAAGAGCGTCCTCTCCGAGGATTTCGAGATCCAAACCTGCGCCCTCGAGAACGAGCGGCTGTGGCGGCGCTTTCTCGACGCCTCGGACATCATTCTCGCCGACGCGGTCTCGGCGTCTTCGCTCGCGCGCGCGGGCGCCAAGAATCTGACGCGGCTCAAGCTTCTCTCCGCGGATTCGATGGCGAGGCTCAAGGACGCCCTCGGATCCGGCGTGGCCGCCAGCGCCTGAGCGTGGACGGAAACGCACCCCTTCCACGCGTGGGAGCACCCTCGCGTCTGCTGGCCCTTCTGTCGATGGCCCTTGGGTCGATGGCCGCGTTGCTCCTGGCCGAAGGCGCTTTTCGGATTCTGGACATCAAGGCGACGGAGCCGGGTCGCATCTTCCGGATCTCAAACGGGTCCGACGTTTTGTTCCCGGGCCGTGCCAGTCATACCGTCATTGATCTCTATCCCACCAACCCCCGGAGGTCGTTTCCCGTGGATTTGACGTCGAGCGAGACGCGCGCGCGACTGGTCGCGGAGAACTTCAAGCGCGTCGATGAGGCGCGCAGGACCAACCCGTTTGGTGTGGTCTTCAAGTACAACGCGCGAGGCTTCCGGGAACGAGAGTTCACGCCCAAAGCGCCCGGCAAGAAGCGTGTCGTGTTCGTGGGCGATTCTTTCACCGAGGGAATGGGCGTCATGGAGCCGTTCTCGTCGGTGCGCCTCGCCGAGGGCCTGCTCCGCCGCCAGGAGGGCTCCATCGAGGCCTTCAACCTCGGCGTGCGCGCGCTGGACTTTCCGCAACTCGAGGAGCTGATCGACCCGGCTCTCGATCTGTCTCCCGATGTGGTGATCCTGGCGCTCGTCCTGAACGACGCCGACCGCGACCAGGAGCTGACGAGCCGGTGGCCGCGCGTGAACGACTGGATCATGGTTCGTCAGAAAGCGTCCACCTGGATCGAAAGACATTCGTACCTGGCCGGCTTTCTGGCCAATCGATACGAGAACTACCACGCATCGAGGGACGCTACTGCCTGGTACCGTTCTTTGTATTCCGATGAAAATCGGGACGGTTGGATGAGCACACGCGCATCTTTGAATCGGATCAGGGAGAAACTCGCGAAGCGGGGAGTACCGTTTGGCGTCGCTTTGTGGCCGCTTCTGGTCGGCCTCGAACCCGGCCGGGAGTATCCCTTCGAGGCCGCCCACGCCCAGATCAAGAAGGGAGTGGAGCGATCCGGCATCCCCTTCGTGGACCTGCTGCCGGCCCTCAAAGGCCGTGATTCCGCCTCTTTATGGGTTCATCCAAGCGACCTGCATCCAAACGAGATCGCCCAGGGTCTGGTGGCGCCGGTTCTGGCTGAATTCGCGCATCGCCGGCTCCGGGAGGCGGCAAACCACCAACCTGTGGCAAAATAGGCGGCTCCCCGCGCCGTTCCGGGCGGGATTCCTGCTGGAGGCAACAAGTCATGGCGCGACGCTGCGCGATCACAGGCAAAAAACCGATGAGTGGGCACAACGTGTCCCACGCGAACAACCGCACCAAGCGGAAGTTCCTACCGAACCTCATCACGAAGCGGATCTTCGTGCCGGAGACGGGTCAGACGGTTCGGCTCAAAATTTCGACGTCAGCTCTTCGGACCATCCAGAAGAAGGGTCTTTTGAAGACGCTGAAAGACGAAGGTCTCAAACTCCGCGACGTCGCCTGAGACGCCTCCCGTGGCGCCGCTTCCGGTCGTCCTAGCCGACATCGAGGCGGCGGCTCTGAGGATTCGGGGGCACGCCCACCAGACCCCCGTCCTCACGTCCACCACCGTCGATCGAAAGACCGGCGGCGCGGTGTTCTTCAAGTGTGAGAACTTCCAGCGCGCAGGCGCTTTCAAGTTCCGCGGCGCCTTCAACGCTCTCTCCAGGCTCACCGAGGACGAACGCCGCCGCGGCGTGCTCACGTTCTCTTCCGGAAACCACGCCCAGGCGATAGCACTCTCGGGCCGGCTCCTCGACGTCCCCACCGTGGTGGTGATGCCGAACGATGCTCCGGAAGTGAAGGTCCGCGCAACCCGTGAATACGGCGCCGAAGTGGTTCTCTACGACCGGAACGAGACCAATCGGGAAACCCTGGGGAAGCAGATCTCCGAGGCGCGGGGTCTGGTCACGATTCCGCCCTACGACCACGCGGATGTGATCGCCGGCCAGGGCACCGTGGCCCTCGAACTGCTGACCGAGACCGGTCCGCTCGACTATCTCTTCGTCTGCGTGGGCGGAGGGGGCCTGGTCTCCGGCTGTGCCGCGGCCGCGGCCGCCGTGTCCCCCGGCTGCAAGGTCATCGGTGTGGAACCTGAAGCCGGTGACGATGCGACGCGGTCATTCCGGACGAAGACGCTTCAGACCGTCACGAACCCGGATACGATCGCGGACGGCGCGCGCACGCCCTCGCTCGGGAAACTGACGTTCCAGATGGTCATGGCCCAGGTCCACGACATGATGACCGTGACCGATCGCGACCTCGCGGCCACGATGTTCTATCTGTGGGAACGAATGAAGATCGTGGTCGAGCCGACGGGTGCGCTCGCCGCGACCGCCGCGCTCTCGGGCCGCGTGGATCTAAAGGGGAAGAAAGCTGGGGTCGTGATCAGCGGCGGCAACGTCGACATGGCCGCGATTCCGCGCCTCCTCGCGATCGCGAACGGCTGACGCAGGGTCGCGGTGCCGCGGAAATGTAGGGGCAGGCCTTGTGCCTGCCCTTTCGCGTTGCGCATTTGGATGGCGTCCGTGATTCAAAGGGCGGCCACCAGGGCCGCCCCTACACGTTGTCTGACGCCGGCGTCTTCAAATACCGCGGTGGGGTTCCTAGCGCCTTCCACTTTTCCGGGAGCGCGTAGGTCGGATTCGGCATGTCCTCGCAGACGCCGCATCGGATGCACCCTTGAATCTCCGGACAGTGGGGTGAAAGCGCCTCTTTACGCGACTTTTCGAGTTCCTTCCAGAAGTAGTCGCGGCTGACGCCGTTGTCGATGGTGTCCCAGGGCAGGATTTCGTCCTTCGGCTTCTCGCGGTAGACGTAGAACGCCGGGTCGAGGCCCACGGCCTTTGTGGCCCGCTTGAGGTCGCATTCATTAAGGACCGCGTACTCGAGCGCGTCGGCCACGCGTCGGTCGCCGAGTGCGAGGATCGTCTGATGGAAGCCGGTGCGGGCGCTTTTGCAGATCGCCTCGACATTCGGCATCTTCGCGAACGCCTTGCGAAGGTACTGGAGTTTGTCGTCCGTCTCCTTGACGTTCTCCATCTTGAGCCACTGGAAGGGCGTGCCGGGCTTGGGGACGAAAGGATTCACCGAAGGGTGGATCCGGCCGATCCGGCCCCGTGGCTTGCCCACCTCGAGCATGATCTGGCGGATCTGCTCGGTGAGGGTCACGATCGCCTCGACGTCGGCGTGGGTCTCGAAGGGCAGGCCGACCATGAAGTAGAGCTTCAGGTTCTGGATGCCGTTCTCGAAGATCCAGCGCGCGCGGGCCAGGATGTCCTCGTTCGTGAACTGCTTGTTCAGAACCTTCCGCATCCGGTCCGAACCGCACTCGGGGGCGAGGGTGAGACCCTCGACGCCGGTGTCGACAAGTTTGAACACGAACTCGGGCGAAAGGTCGTCGAGTCGCAGCGATGCGACCGACACCTGGAAGCCAAGGCCCGACAAATCGTCGACGATCTCGTTGATCTCGGGGTGATCGCACACTGCGGTCGAGACGAGACCGATCTTGTTGGTGAACTGCCGGACCTCCCGGGCGCGTTCCACGATGGTCTTGCGGGAGAAGCCGCGCACCGGGAGGTAGTTGTATCCGGCCCAGCAGAAGCGGCACATGCAGGGGCAGCCGCGTGAGATCTCGATCATGAACTTCATCGACATCTCGGTATGCGGGGTCAGGATCGTGGTCTGGGGAAGATCCATCGCCCCCGGATACGCGCGCTGCCGCATGACCCGGCCGGGGCCCTCCACGCGCGCGATCGAGCCATCGGGGTTCCAGTGGACTTCGTGCCGCGCGGGCACATAGAAGCCGTCCTTCTCCTTGAGGGCGTCGAGACCGAGGCGCGCGTTGCCCTGGCCGCGCCACGCTTCAACGATTCTCGGGACGAGCACTTCACCTTCGCCGATCGCGATCACATCCGCGAAGGGCGCCAGCGGCTCGGGATTGAGGAAGGTGGCGGAGCCGCCGATCAGAATGAGCGGATCGCGGCGACCGCGATCCTTCGCGCGCAGCGGAATCCCGGCCAGCCGCAGCATCTGGACGATGTGGAGATAGTCGTTTTCGAACGCCACCGAGAAAGCGACCACGTCGAAATCCCGCAGCGGTGTTCCGGTTTCAAAGCTCGACAACGTCCGCACCGAGCCGCGTTCCTCCTCTTCGGGCAGGAAGGCTCGCTCGCAGACGATCTCTTCGAAGCTGTTGAAGTGCGCGTGGACCCCCTGGAAGCCGAGGTTCGACATGCCGACGTAGTAGAGATTCGGGTAGGCGAGAACGACCCTCAGCGAGCCATGGGACTTCCGGGGCCGCAAGTGGATCTCGGTTTCGAGGCGGGAACCTCTAAAACCGTGGTCGCCGGGGATTGGCAGAGTTCTAACCAAGCGCCCACGTTATAGGGGCGTCGTGGTTCCTGCCTATCAGCCGTTGCCCTGTTTGCGCAGGAACGTGGGCACGTCGAGGTTCGAGGTGTCCGTTCCCGTGGGTGCGGCGAGAGGGTGCGCCGGCGTCTTGCGATAGAAGGACGACGGATTGACCGGGGGTGTCGCCGCGGCCTGGGCCGGCGCGGCCGCGGGGGCCTGGGGTGTGGCCGGCGTCGAGGCCGCGGGCGCTGTGCCTTCGCCGAACCGGTAGTTCGAGAGGTCGACCGGAGTCACGGGCAGCGCCGAGCGGCGGAAACCGGTGGCGATCACCGTGACTTTGATCTTGTCGCGCATCTGATCGTCGATGACGATGCCGTAGATCACGTTGGCTTCCGGATCGGCGGCGCGGGTGATGAGCTCGGTCGCCTCCGACGCCTCGTCGAGCGACATGTCGGGACCGCCGGTGATATTCACGATCACCCCGCGAGCGCCTTCGATGGAGCTGTCGTCGAGCAGGGGATTCTCGATGGCGCGCCGTGCCGCCTCGACGGCGCGCTTGTCGCCCTCGGCGATGCCCGTGCCCATGACCGCGGCGCCCATGTTCTTCATGACCGCGCGCACATCGGCGAAGTCGAGATTCACGAGACCGGGGATGGTGATGATGTCGGAGATACCCTGCACCGCCTGGCGAACCACGTCGTCGGCCATACGGAAGGCTTCGGAAATCGGGGTCTGGCGGGCTACGGTTTCGCGGAGGCGGTCGTTTGGAATCACGATCACGGAGTCGACCGATTCGCGGAGTTTCGCGAGGCCGTCGAGGGCCTGGTCCATGCGCCGCTTCCCCTCGAGCTTGAAGGGGAGCGTGACCACGGCCACGGTCAGAAGATTATTCTCACCGCCGCCGAGCTGGCTGGTGATGGAGGCGACCACGGGCGCCGCACCGGTGCCGGTGCCGCCGCCGAGGCCCGCCGCGATGAAGACCATGTCGGCGCCTTCAAGAGCGTCCGCGAGTTTTTCGGTGTCGTCGACCGCGGCCTGTCGGCCAATGTCGGGATTGGCTCCGGCCCCGAGTCCCTTGGTGAGTTTGCCGCCGATCTGGATCTTGACGGGCGCGCGATTCGACTTCAACGCCTGGAGGTCGGTGTTGACCGCGATGAACTCCACACCGTGCAAGCCCGCTTCCATCATCCGGGTGATGGCGTTGCCGCCGCCGCCGCCGACGCCCACCACCTTGATCGAGGCGCCCCTGGCCTCATCTTCGGCGAGAACGATGCGCGAGATTTTTTCTTGTGCGCTCATCAAGCCTCCCAGATGCCTTGAACCCCGGAACTCACTCTTTTCGCGGAGGTAAAGCCGATTCCCGAGTTTAAGGCTAAATCCCGAAAGGGAAGCCCTTTTTTCCCTGTTCCCACGAGACCCTCGTGACCCTTCTCACGTCCGCTCGGAGCGAGCCTCAAGCCTTCCACATCATCCCCATCAGAACAGACCCGAGAACATGTCCCGGATCCTCCCGGTGAGTCGCCCAAACGTGCCGGTTCCTCTCATCTCCTGGAGCAGGCGGCCTTCGCCGAGCCGTGCGCGATGGCTGCGCAGGACCAGGCCCACCGCGGTGGCGTGAGCCGGCGACGAGACCACGTCCACGAGGCCAGTGATCCCGGACGGTGTGCCCAGGCGGACGGGCAGATCGAAGATCTGCTCGCCGATCTCGACCATGCCTTCAAGCATCGCGCCGCCGCCGGTGAGGACGATCCCGCCATTGAGCGACTGGTCAAAGCCCGACTTCCGGATTTCCGCGAGTACGAGCTGGCAGACCTCTTCGGTCCGGGCCTGCAGAACCTCAGCCAGAAGCTGGCGGCCCATGATCCGCGCCTTCTTCGTGCCGACGCTCTGCACCTCGATCATGTCCTCTTCGGGCACCAGGGAGACGAGAGCGCAGCCGTGTTTCTTCTTCACGCGCTCGGCCTCGGTGACTCCGGTGCGAAGCGCCACCGCGACGTCGTTGGTGAAGTGCTCGCCGCCGATGGGGAGAACCGCGGTGTGCCAGAGCGAACCCTTCTCGAAGAGCGCGATGTCGACGGTGCCGCTGCCGATGTCCACGACCGCGACGCCCAGTTCTTTCTCGTCCTGGGTGACGCAGGCCTCGGCCGCCGCGAGCTGGGCGAGAACCATGCTCTCGACCTCGAGACCGGCTCGGTGCAGGCACGAGATCGTGTTCTGCGTGGAGGTGGACGAAGCCGTGACCACGTGCACGTTGGCCTCGAGCCGCGCGCCGCTCATGCCCGAGGGATCGCCGATGCCTTCCTGATCGTCGACCACGTATTCCTGGGCCAAAACGTGGAGGATCTGCCGGTCGGGCGGAATCGACACCGCCTTCGCGGCATCGATCACGCGCCGGATGTCTTCTTTTTCGATCACGCGGTTCCGCGCGGAGACCGCGATGACGCCGCGCGAGTTGACGCTTTTGATGTGGGTTCCCGCGATGCTCACGCAGGCCTGCTGGACTTCGACCCCGGCCATGAGCTCGGCTTGTTCGATCACCTTCTTGATCGATTCGACGGTGGCGTCGAGGTTGATGACGACTCCCTTGCGCACGCCCTTCGACTCGGTGTGCGCGGCGCCCACCACGTTGAGGCGGCGGTCGTCCATCGCCTCCGCGATGATCGCGCAGACCTTGTGGGTGCCGATGTCGAGTCCCGTGATGTACCGGTCGTTTTTACGAGCCATGGTCTTATCGGTTCCTTATTCTCTGGTATTTGAGGCCGAGTTCAGCGCTTCCGCACTGACGTCGGATTTTTCGTCGCGCGAGGCGGGTTTCGCGTAGATCCGGTCTTTGAATCGCAGATCGAAGTATTCGGCGTCCGGGCAGCGTTCCCGGAGCTTCTGGCGCAGGGCGAGGAAGGACAGGACGCGCTTCCGGTAAGGCGGTTCGGCGAGTTTGAGCACGGTGCCGTCGCCCCGAAGAACGACCATGAGGTCGCCGGAGCGATCCACCGAGATTTCAGAGATCTCGGCCGAGAGGTCGCCGAGGTCTTCGAGCAGGACATTCGCCCTTCGGGCGCGGTCGCGCCGGACATCCAGCGAGACGCCACCCAGGCCGCGGATGATGGGCAGGTCGAAACCCGCGGTGCGGGGCCCGAGCAGGTCGATCAGTTCTCCCGAGGCGTCCATGACATAGAGCTGGTCGGTCTCCGCGAAAGCGATGGGGAATCGTTCGGTCACGTCCACCAGCAGCGTGTCCGGTAGTTTTCGCCGCACCACCGCGCCCCCGACCCAGGGCGAGGCGGCGAGGTTCGAGCGGAGTCCCTCGAGGTTCGCTCCGACCAGGCTCTCGCCCATGGCCGGCCCGAGCATTTCGCGAACCTCGCCTTCCGACAGGAAGTGATTGCCCTTGACCTCGATGCTGGCGATGCGGAACCGGTTGGGGATCGCGAAGCGTTCGGTGAAGAGGAACACTCCCACAACCGCCGCGCACAACGCGGCGCTTAGCTGGATGAGGACGAACGCCCGCTTGAACCCCGATCGTTTTTCGCGGCGCGGCTTGGAGAGTCGGGCCGGCCGGAAGAAGGGGCCGTCTCCCGACATGCTCTGGAGCGGCGTCTCCCGGGGAGGCGGACCGATGGGCAGACCACGGGCCTGGCTCATCGCGTGACCCCCGCTTCCTTGAGGAAGGCCTCGCCTACTTCCACGACGTTACCGGCGCCCAAAGTGAGGAAGACATCTCCCGCGCGCAGGCCCTTGAAGACGCTCGATGGCGCCTCGTCCAGGCTTCCCGCGAAGCGCGCGGCCTGGCCCTTCGCGGCGATCGCTTCCACCAGCTTCTCCGCGGTGATGCCGGCTTCCGCGGGCTCGCCGGCGGCGTAGATGTTCGAGAGCCAGAGTTCGTCGCTCAACACGAAGGCGTCGGTGAACTCGTTCCACAAGGATCTCGTGCGAGTCACGCGATGCGGCTGGAAGAGGGTCACGAGCCGACGTCCCGCGTTTCGCGCGCGCAAGGCCTTGAGGGTCGCGGTGATTTCGGTCGGGTGGTGTCCGTAGTCGTCCCACACGTCGACCCCGTTCCTGTGGCCCTTCCATTCGAGCCGCCGCGCCACGCCCTCAAAGCTATGGAGCGCACGGGCGGCGAGGGCGGGGGAGATCCCAAGGCTCTGGGCGAGGGCCATGGCGCCGAGCGCGTTCAAGGCGTTCATCTCCCCGCCCACGCCGAGCGTGAAGGAAAACTCGCCGAGTGGCCCGTGACCCATCACGGTGGGAAAACCCTCAGCGTTCATCGAGGCTTTGCCGCGGACCCCGGCCGCAGCAGAGAAACCGTAGGTGAGCGCGCGGGCGTCCATGTGTTTCGCGATGGACCCGGTTACCGGATCGTCCGCGCACAGGATCGCGGTTCCCCAGGCGGGCACGCTCGCGGCGAACGCGGAGAACGCCGCGCTGACGTCCTCGAGATCGACGTAGGTGTCGAGGTGTTCGCGATCCACGTTGGTGATCAGACAGTGGGTCGGGTGCAGCTTGAGAAACGAGCGATCCGATTCGTCGGCCTCGGCCACGAAGGTTTCCCCATCTCCGACCCGCGCGCCCGAATCGAGTCCGCGGAGTTTTCCACCCACGAGTGCCGAAGGATCGAAGCCCGCGGCCTGAAGGATTCCGGCCACCATCGCCGTGGTCGTGGTCTTGCCGTGGGAACCCGAGATGGCGATCCGATGTTTGAAGGGAGCCATCACCGCGTCGAGCAGATCGCCGCGATGAATCGTCCGCAGCCCCAGCCGCCGGGCCTCGACCACTTCGGGGTTCGTGTCGCGGATCGCCGACGAGAGAATGAGGCAGCGCGCGTGCGCGACGTTTTTCGAGTCGTGACCGATGTACGTCTTGATGCCCATCGCCGCGAGTCTTATGGTCGCGTCGGACGACTTCGCGTCGGAACCCGATACCGCGTGGCCCTGCGCGCGCAGGAGCTCGGCGAGCGGACTCATCCCGGAGCCCCCGATGCCGACCAGGTGGAACGGTCCCTCAAGGAGAGCGAGAGCGGCCATCATGCGGCACGCACCATCGGTACAAGAAGGTCGGCGACGCGGGCCGCCGCATCCGGGCGGCCGAGGGCGCGCGCTCCCTGTTCGAGCGAGCGAAGGCGCTCGGGGTGCGCCACGAGGTCGGAAATCACCGCACCCAGGGTGTCGAGTTCGGTCTCGGCAACCATGACCGCGGCGCGAGACGCCACCATCGCCTTCGC
>JANNJB010000804.1:0-3390 GCA_031405615.1 Vicinamibacteria bacterium
TCGAATGCGCCGCTCTTCGTGTGGACCCCGCTCTCCATCGCCACCACCGCGGGGCAACTCGGGAACATTGCCGACGCCCGGGTCGGACTCGACGGCCTTCGAAAGAACCATCCGGCCTATCTCGATCCCCAAAGAGTGCGCGCGCTCTGGGCGATCTGGCTGTGGGACGAGGAGCTGATCGAACGCCTGATGGACGGCCTGGCCAAAGCCCACGCCCTCGCCGGATCTTCGGAGCCTCGGACTGCTTCTGCCGTCGCGAAGCCGGCCTCGGGATCATCCGCCGCGATCAAGGCGACCTCGGGACGATCCGCTTCCATCGCCGTGCTCCCCTTCACCGACATGAGTGCCGCGAAGGATCAGGACTGGTTCTGCGACGGAGTGGCCGAGGAGATCCTGAACGCTCTTGCCGGCCTCAAGGGCCTGAGTGTCGCGGCCCGCGCCTCCGCCTTCTCCTTCCGCGGCAAGGGCGATGACTTGAAGGCCATCGGTGACAAACTCCATGTCACTACCGTGCTCGACGGAAGCGTGCGCCGCGCCGGAGATCAGCTTCGGATCACGGTGCGCCTCTCCGATGTCGCAAACGGCTATCAACTCTGGTCCGAACGCTACGACCGCAGCGTGAACGACATCTTCGACGTGCAGGACGAAATCGCGAAGGCGGTGGCCGGGCGTCTGCGCGTGACCCTTGGCGACGATCCCGCTTCGTTGCCGAAGGTGGTTCGCCACACCGAGGACCAGGAGGCCTATCACCTGTATCTGCGCGGCCGGCATCACTGGTATTCGCGGAAGAAAGGCGCGCTCGAGAAGGCGCGCGAGTATTTCGAGGAAGCAACGAGAAGGGACCCCGAGTACGCGCTCGCCTACGTCGGCCTGGCCGACCTTTACACCGCTCAGGGAATCTACGCGTATGTGCCTGAAAGCGAGGTGGGGCCGAAAGCCCGGGCCTCGGTGGAGCGTGCGCTCGCGATCAACGATCAACTGGGAGACGCCTACCGGGCGCTCGGGTTCATACAGATCTTCTTCGACTGGGATGTCCGCACCGCCGAGCGGACGCTCAAGAAGGCGGTCGATCTCGATCCCACCAGCGGTCTCTCCTACGTCTGGCTTGGCTGGCCGACCTGGCCCGGCCGGGAGGAAGTGGCGCTCGCGGCGGCGCATCGAGCCCAGGAGCTCGACCCGCTCAACCCGTACATCAACACCCTCGTCGGCGCGATTCATGATTTCTGGGAGCACCCGGAAGAGGGCATCGAGCAGGGCCTGAAGGCGCTGGACATCGATCCCAACTACCTGGTCGCCCTCTATCTGGTCGGCAGCGTGTACAGCCATCTCGGCCAGCACGACGAAGCGCTGGCGCTGTTTACCCGCGGGATCGAGGCGTCGGGCCGCGCTCCGTTCTTCCTGGGCTATCTGGGCTGGGCCCAGGCCAACGCGGGTCGAACCCGGGAAGCGCGGGAGAGTCTCGACGAACTCACGTCTCGCGCGGCCACCGAGTACGTTTCGCCCCTTTCTCCGGCGATCGTCCACGCCGCCCTCGGCGAGATGGATCGCGCCTTCGAGCTCCTCGAGGAGGCGGTCCGCTCGCGCAACTGTTGGGTCGGGTGCCCTCGCATGAGACTGTTCGACGGGTTCCGCAAGGATCCCCGCTTCGCCCTTCACCTGCGCCGGATCGGCCACCCGGATATACATCACCACACGACCCTGCCAGGTTGAGGCATGGGTTCTGAAGCGGCCGCGAAGCCTGTCCCCTTGTCACCGGCGCGACCGGCTACATCGGTGGCCGTCGCGTGCCGAGGCTGCGAGCGCATCTCGTTCAGCACGCCGCGAGGCGTATCAATCTGATGTCATAATCGGAAGATAGGTGCCTGAGGAATGCGTGAAGTGCGGCCATAGAGCCCCCGGAAGCGGAAGGTTCTGCCCGGAGTGCGGAACCTCAATCCCGCCTCCGCCCGTCCACCCTGGTGTCGGGATGCTGACCGAACAAACCCTGGTGGCAGAGCCGGAGGCTCCGATCGAGGACGCCGACACGCTCTTGGGCGGCTCATCGAAGCCCGCGAGTGAGCCGGAGGTCGCGATTGAGGATGCCAACACTCTCCTTGGCCGCCCTTCGAAGCCCGCCGGTGAGCGGGGGGCGGACCCAACGCCGGGCTCGGCGGCTTCCGGCGGCACGGGTGTCCTGGCCGTAGGCGAGGCCTTCGGTACGCGCTATCACATCATCCGTCTGCTCGGCGCAGGCGGCATGGGCGCGGTCTACCAGGCCTGGGACGCGGAACTCGGCGTCGCCGTGGCCATGAAGGTCATCAGACCGCCTTCGGACGAGGACGCGGCGAGCACCGAGGAGCTGGTCCGGCGCTTCAAGCGGGAACTGCTCCTGTCCCGGCAGGTGACGCACCCGAACGTCGTCCGCATTCACGACCTCGGCGAGATCGACGGCATCAAGTACCTGACCATGACGTACATCGACGGGGAAGACCTCTCGGAGCTGCTGTCCCGGAGCGGGCATCTTCCCCTCCCTCGGGCCCTCGTCATCGCCCGTGAGGTGGCGGACGGACTGCGGGCCGCGCATCAGGCGGGCGTGGTTCACCGGGATCTCAAGCCCGCCAACATCATGATCTCCGAAGACGAGGCCCTGATCATGGATTTCGGGATCGCCCTCTCGGTGTCGAAAGGCAGGCCAGGGAACACCGGGCCCGTGGCCGGAACGGCCAAGAGCCCCACCGGGCCCATTGCCCGGAGCTCGACGGGGCCTGTGGCCGGAGCAACCGGGAGCCGGACGGGACCGCAAGCCGGTGCGCTCGGAACCCAGGCCGGGGGTGCGGTCGACATACTCATGACCGAGGCGAAAGGCGGGATCATCGGCACGCTCGCCTACATGGCCCCGGAACAGGCGCGCGGCGAGCGCATCGACCATCGCGCGGACATCTACGCCTTCGGCCTGATTCTCCACAACATGCTCGTGGGCCGGTCCCGTCCCGAGCGCGGTTCGAGCCCCGTGGCCGAACTGACCAAGCGGATGCAGAAGGGGGTGCCCGACGTCCGTTCGATCGATCCCCAGATCCCCGAGGCGGTGGCCCGCATCGTGGCCCGCTGTGTGGAGATCGATCCCAAGGCGCGCTACGAGGAGACCGCCGATCTGGTGGCGGCGCTCAAGCGCCTGGACGAGAACGGCAAGCCGCTGCCGCTGGTGCGGCGCGTGACTCCGCGCCTGATAGCGGCGAGTGCGGTGCTCATGATGGCGATGCTCGGCGGAACCTACTTCCTGACCCGCCGCGCGGTGGAGCAGCCGAAGCAACTCGAACCGGTTTCCGTCCTGGTCGCGAACTTCGAGAACAAGACCGGTGATCCCATCTTCGACGGCGTGCTCGAACAAGCGGTGGGGCTCGGCCTCGAAGG
>JANNJB010000805.1:0-9285 GCA_031405615.1 Vicinamibacteria bacterium
CTCCACCTCCGTTGCGCCGATCGCGACTTTGAGTCGGTCGGCCCATGGCCACTCCTGAGCGGGACGGCAGGAGTAGAGGTTGAACGCAGCGAAACCGCGCTCCGGGAAGGTGTGGCATGTGAGGTGCGACTCGCTCAGCAGGAGTACGCCGGTGATCCCTCCTTCGCCCGGGAAGACATGCCAGACCGCCTCGCTCGTGGGCCGCAGGTTCATCTCCTCAACGATCTGAGCGAAGAGGCGCACAAGGGCGCCCGGCGCACGCAACAAGGATGGATCGCATCCATGCGCGTCTACGATCCATTCCGTTCCAAGTTGGATTCCCTGCACGAGTGCTCGGAGTTAATCACACTGCCGCCGCGGACGTCGAACTCTTTTCAGAATGGATGTTGGCCCCGTGCGGGGTCGGCGACATCTCAGACCGCCGCATCGCACGGCACAGGACTACCGTCAGAACGAAAGAAGAAACATCATGAAGCGTAAATTCTCTAACCCCCTCCGAGCGGCGCTTGTGGCGCTCCTTTGGGGAGCGTCTCTTGCTTCCGCCCAGGTGGCTCCGCCGCTTGGCGTGTTGCAGCAGTTCTCGGCTCTAGGAGGATCGGGGGTCACCGGTTCAACCGGCGCAGGAACCACAGTCAACGGAGATGTCGGGTCGTTCCCCACATGCCCGGTTACGAACTTCCCGCCCTCGATCGTGACGCCCCCATTTATCCTGCATGGTCCGGTTGTGTGCGACGGCACGGTCGCCACCGCGCGCGCCAACGCGACCGCGGCGTTCGTCGCCCTCAATCAAGGACCGGGCACCGTGATTCCTGACCAGATGGCCGGAACCATTCGCACCGCGGGGATCTACACGTTCACCCTCGGAACCGCGGACATCGCGGGGGGAGGCACGCTCACGCTTAACGGGCCGGGCAACTTCGTCTTCATCACCGGAAGCACTCTGGTGGCGAATGTCGGCTCGACCGTCAGCTTCACAGGTGGAGCCAACCCCTGCAACGTCTTCTGGCAAGTGGGCAGCTCCGCCACCCTGAACGGCGTCAGCTTCGGCGGGAACATTTTCGCGAGCGCCAGCGTCACGGTGGGCAGCGGCTCAAGTCTGACTGGTCGAGCCATCGCTGGATCCGGCGGTGTGACCATGGCCGGCGGCGGCGGGAACACGATCGGCGGTTGCGCCACCGCGGTGCCTCCGGTTTGCCCGGTGATTTCTCTCTCGCCGGCCTCGCTCCCGAATGCTCCTCTTGGGGTCGCCTACTCGCAGACCGTGAGCGCCAGCGGCGGTCTTGCGCCCTACGCCATGAGCCTCACTTCCGGCAGCCTGCCGGCTGGCCTGACACTGTCAGGGTCAGGCCTTGTCTCGGGGAACCCGACCGGCTCCGGAACTTCGGCCTTCACCGTTCGTGCGACCGATGCCAACGGGTGCTTCGCGGATCGTCCCTACACCATCACCGTTGCTCCCGCAGTTCCGACACTGCCGGAAGTCTTCCTCCTCCTGCTGGCGATTCTCCTGGGCGGCATCGGCTACATGCGGCTGCGCGGTGCGCCGAAAGCCGCATGACATGAAACCTGAATGAGCGCGGCGGCGATTCGAATCCACGCCGCCGCCTCGGACGGGTCGGCTCCGCGCTTCCTGATCGTGGCCGGCGCCTGGATGCTTGGCCTGTTCGCATTCCTGCGCGCGCCATGGGTGGAGTCTCAGATCCTGACGCCCCTTGCGGGCTTTCAGGAGGTGGTGGCGCGACTTGGCCTCGATCGGCCTCCCCGGGTGCTGGTGACACTCGACTGCGCGGGCGCCGATGTAATGGCGTTGTGCGCGGGCGCTCTTCTCGCCTTCCCCGTGGCCTGGTCCCGCAGACTCGTCGTGGCCTCCCTGAGCCTTGTGTGGATCCTGCTTCTGAACAGTCTGCGGATCGGGGTTCTCGAACGTGTCGCGGGCACAGTGGCCTTCGACCCGCTCCACCTCTACGTGCTTCCGATCCTCATTCAACTAGGGGCGGCAGGCTATGTGTTCGGCTGGATCTGGTGGTGGACGCGCGGGTCCACGCATGCCTCCCCGGAGCGGGCATCGCTTCCCGCGACGTCATCGCGCTTCTTCGTCGTGGCGGCGGTTCTGCTTGCTTTCTACGCCCTTGCCACCCCGACGCTCGCCGGCAGCGCCTTCGTGGCCGGAGCCGCCTCTGCCCTGGCCGCCGCCGCAGCGTTCTGTCTCAATCTCATTGGCCAGGGGGCTACGGCCACGGGCGACCTCCTCTCCACGCCTCAGGGCAGCTTCCTCGTCACCGCGGAATGCGTGCTCACGCCGCTCATGCCGGTGGCTCTGGCGGGAGCGCTCACTTGGCGAACCTCTGCTTCCATGCGCGCCCTGCTCGTTCTTTCCACCATTCCTTTGTTCGTGAGCCTGAACCTCGCGCGCCTCCTTTTACTCGCCCTTCCCGTGTGGCTTCTTGGAGGTCCGCTGTTCGCTGCACACGGCCTTAGACAGGCCGTGGCTGGCGGTGTCTGCATCGTCGCAGCTTGTCTCTGGCGCCACGAGGGAACCCAGTCCGCGGGCCGGGCCATTCGTCGAGTTCTGCAGTCGGTTCTGGTCGCGCTCGCCGCCGGACTTCTGGCGGCTCCGCTCCTCGTTCGCGGCGTCCTGGCTCTGGTCACCCTGATTCTCCCGGCGGCCCCGCACGCATTGACGGATTTGAGCGTTCCGGGAGACGAGCAGGGCGCCCTCGCCGTGCTTCCGGCCTTTCAGATCGGTCTTCTCGCCGGCCTTCTCTTCGCCCGAAGGGTTGGCTTTCGATGGAGTCTCGCAGCCCTCGCCGCGCTCATGGCCTTTGAGCTGGCCCTGTTGATCTGCCTGGGAGAGATCGGTGTTCACCGAGGCGTCGAGGCTCCGGCTCTCTTGCTGCGTGCTCTGGCGGTGGTGGTTCCGCTGGCCCTGGCCCTCACCGCATCGGCGCTCGCGCGTTCGCGCTCGTACGAACGTTTCTGGCATGACGTGGGTGAACAGTTTCCAGACCTCGGAGGCGCCGCGTCCACCGACTTCTATCGCGCGAACGAGATCCGCCTGTTCAAGGAACACCTTGGCGATCTCGCGGGCCGTCGTGTCTTCAAGACCGATCTCTGGGACGAAGCGCGGAACACCCGCATTCTCCAGTGGGTGCGCGGTCAGGGCGCCATGGTCTTTGGCGCGGACATCTCGGCTCCCACCCTGCGGCTCGCCCGCGATGGGTTCGAAAAAGACGCGCTTCTAGCGGCTCAGGGCGACGTGCGCCGGCTGCCTTTTGGCGATGCCTCGTTCGATCTCGTCTATTCCATGGGGACCATCGAACACTTCGCGGACTCCCGGGGCGCTGCGGCGGAAATCCGCCGGGTCCTGAAGCCGGGCGGATCGGCCATTGTCGGGGTGCCGAATCGGCGAGATCCCTTCCTTCGCCCCTTGCTGGTCAGTGTGCTCAGCGCAGTCGGTCTCTATGACTATGGCTACGAGCGCTCCTTTACGAGGCGTCAGATTCGCGTCCTGCTGGAGAGCGTGGGCTTTGAGGTGGTGTCTGAACCCGCCATCCTCTTCATCCCCGGCTGGCTGCGAATGCTCGACTTGTGGTGTCACTGCCGTTGCCGACCCCTGACTCGCGTCACGGCGCCGCTGGTTTCCGTGTTTGTGTGGTTGGACCGACATGTTCCTGCGGTCCGACATTACGGCTACCTGCTCGCCACGGTTGTGCGCCGGCCTTCTTCTCGGTAAACGAGCCTGCGAAACCGAGTCCGGCGAGGATGGCCAGAAACGGAGTAGCGGGAAAGCGAAACCGGGTGTTGGCCTCGGGTCCGGCGGAGAGAAGGGCCAGATAGGCGACAGCCCCCAAGGTGAGTCCCAGGGTCAGCCAATCACCGCGCACCCACAGGAGGTACACGCCGCGTGCGACCGCGAGGTACACGACCGCGAGTATCAGCGCCTGCAGGGCCTGGGCCGCTTGTTTCCAGGGTTCCGAAACATCGGCCGGCGAGGGATCTCCCATCAGGTTTGAGAGGGCGGTGAGGCCAGTTCCCGTCATCATGTGCGTGACCCCTCGCAGCATCATCTTCAAGGCGCCCCGCGGATGCTCCGCCAGTATGGTCAAGGCGAGCCCGCGCTGTCTCGAGCTCAGCTCGGCGGCGTTTCGCGCCACCGGTTTTATGGCCAGGAGCCTCTGCCAGATGCGCGCCCGCGCTTCCTCCAGGGAGATCCCCTCGTCCTCCGCGAGAGCCCCGGCAGCCCGATAGTCGAAGAGACTCGAATGGCCCGCGATCGAGAAGACCGGGAATCCGGTAAGCAGCCAGTTCTTGGCACTCCATGCTCCGATGGGGATGCCGCCCGTGAGCAGGAGAATCAGGACAAGCGGCGCTCGGCGTCGGATCGGGGTCAGCAGGGCTGTCGCCGACAGGCAGAGAGGGATGAAGAGGCCGATGGGTCGGGTGAGGGCGGCGAGACCGAGCAGCAGTCCCGAGCCAGCCGCCAGACCGCGATCGCCGCGCTCCAATGCGGTGAGCCAGGCCGAGACGCCTGCGACCAGGAGAAGCGTGAAAAGCGTCTCCGGCTGAACCAGGCAGGAGAAAAGCGCAGAGACCGGATCGAGGGCCAGCACAAGGCCGCAGACCAAAGCCGCACGGCGGCCCACGAGGCGGTCGGCCAGAGCGCAGGTCAGCCAGATAGTCGCCAGGGCCAAGAGGATTTGCGCCGCGATGGCGGCAGGCACCGAGCCGTGGAACAGGAAGAGAAGCGCGCCGAGGAACATCGGGTAAAGCGGCGTGCGAATGAGGCCGGTGACGAAAGTTTCCGACGAGGGGTCGAGATACCCGGCACGCAGATCGTCGGCGAGGGCCATGTACTGCAGGGCGTCCACGGTCAGGAAACGCTGAGGGTCGCCCGCCGCCATGGTCCAGCAGATTGCGCGAACAAAAAGCGCCAGGGCCAGGATCAGCCGGAATTGTCCCGAGGTCCGGAGCGCCGTCTCATTCATCGTGGCATGGCTCCGCCTCACGCTACACGAGACGATCGGCAGGCCTACACGACAAACGTAGGCACGCTCCCGCCGCCCGCGGAAACGTTGATCACGTCATCGCGAGAGATGCGGGTCACCGCTCCCACGGCCGCGCCGCCGACGTAGAAGGGATTCGTATTGACCTTGAGCTGCTCGAACGAGAGTCCGCCCTGCGCGTCGAAGACGGGGAACTCCTCCTCCGGGATCAAAACGCGTTCCTGAACGATCCAACCCGGGAATTTGACCGCGAACTGGATCGCCTCGGACCACTGCCGATCGTCGACCGCCGATCCGACCGTGACGCTGGCGCCGCCGTAGCCATGTGAAGGTTTCAACACAAGTTCGGCCCGGTGTGTCTCCATCCACGAAAGCAGGTCGATCGTCTCGCCATGCCGCTCGGTCCGTCGATCCTCGACCTTCCTCGTCCAGGGCACGTGAGCGGCCACGAAGGCCCGCTCGTCAGCCGACATGAGTTCGGCGAAACGCTCGTCGGTGAGGATCGCGAAAAACGCCTTGTCCTCGGAGAGGTAACAGCGGAAGGAGTTGACGAAGACCGCGAGACCCTTGCGGTAGGCCTCGAAGAACGCTACGGCCTCGGGCTCGATGGCGAGCACCTCGGAGATGACGGTTCGTCGATAGACAAGATCGACCGTCTGTCCAAAGGCTACGAGCCGGCCTCCCGCGATCTCCATGTCGCGGGGATCGCAGAGAAGTGTCGCGAGCCCGCGCCTTTCGAACTCCTCGCGCAGGATTTCCTGATCCGGACGCGTGCGCACGGTGCGCAGGTCGACGATGGCCACTCGCGGATCGGCCACCCGCGCATGCGAGCGGAGTTCCGCGACCAGAGCGTCCACCGAGCCGATCACGGACATCGCATCGGTGGTTCGCATGCGCTGGACCAGGGGCAGGCGGGCGAACACCTCGGTCATGCGGTCCGCGTATCCAAAGCCCGCCGGCGCGTCCGAGTTGATCTCGATGAAGCGGACGTGCCCCGCGGCGATGAAGCCGTCCACGCGGGAGAGCGAAACGTCGGGACCCGAAGGCTCGACCCGCAGCAGACGCCGATGGGCCTCGGGGGCGTCGAGGAAGCCGAGCAGGTCCTCGAGCCTTCCGCCGAAGACCTCTCTCGCCACGCGCTCGGAGAGACGCACCAGTTGAGTGGCGCCCGACGTCATCGCGTCCCACGTGGAATGGTCGACAAACTGGGGCCGGAGAAACGTGGGCATGGGCGCGCTGCCGTAGGTGATGCCGCGCGCGGCGAAGGAGTCCATCAACTCGCGCCACTGCGCGCGCGCGCCTTCAGGATCGGCGCGGACCGCGTCGTTGAAATGCCGGGCGGCTTCGTTGCTCACCGGAACATGTCCCTTCCGCTACTCGCTGTCGATGACCACGGGCCCGCGGCTCGCGAGGCGGAACATCAGGGCTCCCGCCGCCATCACCAGCGAGGCGCCCGCGAAAAAACGCGGCGATGGGGTGTGGCCGAGGCGCAGCCAGTCCATGAGCGCCGCGAAGATGACGCCGGTGTAGACAAAGCCGCCGATCTGGGAAGCCGGAGCGTACGAGTACGCCTTCGTCATCAGGAGCTGGCCGGTGGTGGCGGAAAGGCCGAGCAGGACGATCACCATCCAGAGCGAGGCCGCGGGTGTGACCCACACAAACGGCAGGCCGAGAGCGGAGATACTGGTGCCCATGATCGCGAAGTAGATCACGATGCGGACCGTGGGCTCCGTCTTCGTGAGCTGGCGGACGCCGGTCTGCGCGACGGCCGAAAGAAGCCCGGCGAGCAGTCCCAGAACCGCGGCCGCGGTGACGATGCCGCGTCCCGGCTGCAAGACGATGACCACGCCGAGGAAGCCGAGCCCGAGCGGGATGGCGAGTTTCATCGGAAAGGGCTCGCCGAGCCAGATGGACTCGACCACCGGGATGAACAGGGGCAGGGTGTAGTTGAGGAGGATGGCGTCCGCGAGGGGCATGTGACCAATCGCGTAGAAGAAGCAGTACATCGAGGTCAGGCCCGCGGCGCCCCTCACCAGATGCTGCTTGAGATGCGTCGTCTTGAGCATCGAGAGCCCTCCGCGGAGGAGCAACGGAGAGAGGAAGACGAGGCCGCTCAGGTTTCGAAAGAACACCACCATCCCGTTTGGAAGGGTCTGCGCGCAGATCTGGATGCAGACGCCCATCACCGCGAAGGCCAGCGAGGAGAGGATCATCGCGGTGGCGCCGCGGGCCAGACTCTGCGAAAGCGGCATCGCCCTTTACTGCCCGGCCTTCGCCAAGGCCTGCAGGCCGTCGTAGGCCGCGTACTTGTAGGCGTCGCCCAGAGTGGGGATGTTGAAGACCATCGCGATGAAGTCGTCGATCGTCCCGCCGAAGTGGAGCACGGACTGACCGACATGGATAAGTTCGGAGGCGCTCTCGCCGGCGATGTGGACGCCGAGCAGCTTCTTGTCGGGCGTGCGGAACACGAGCTTGACCAGGCCTTGAAGGTCGCCCACGATCTGGCCGCGCGCGTTGCCACGATAAGACGCCCGGCCCACGAGACAGGGAATAGCCTTCGTAGCACAGGTGGTTTCGGTTTCGCCCACCGATGCGACTTCCGGGATGGTGTAGATCGCCATGGGCAGGAGGGGCGAAACGCGGTCCTTGTAGCCGAGGTCGAACGCGTGACACATGGCGACCCGTGCCTGCTCCATCGAGGTGGAGGCGAGGGCCGGAATACCGATCACGTCGCCCGCGGCGTAGATGTGCGGCATCGCGGTCTGGAAGTTCTCGTTCACCGAAATCAGGCCGCGTTCGTTCGAGGTCAGGCCGGCGAGGTCGAGGGCGAGCTTGAAGGTGGCGCCGTTGCGACCGGTGGCGAAGAGCACCCGATCGACCCACAGGTCGCCGGTCGAAAGGTGCAGGCGCACCGCCACCGGGCTCGCGTCGAGGACGGTTTCGACCAGTGTTGTGCTGCGGCGCAGCTCGAGGCCCAGGAAACCCATCTGGAGGCGCAGGTGCTCGCTCAGCTCCGGATCGAGAAAGGGCAGGATCTCCGCGGAGGAACACACGAGCGTCACCTTGACCCCGAGGGCCTCAAAGGTGGTCGCGTATTCGCAGCCGATGACGCCCGCCCCGATCACCGCCAGCGACTTCGGGATCGAGTCCATGTGAAGAATCGTGTCGGAGTCGTAGAGCCTGTAGTCGTGCGGGGTTCCCGCGGGCCAGGCCGGGCGGCTGCCCGTGGCGATGAGGATCACCGGGGCCCGCAGCGTCTCCGTATGGTGTTCATCGGACACCACCACCGTGTTCGGATCCTTGAAGCGCCCCTCGCCATGGAAGACCGTGACGTTGTGGCGGGCCAGGTTCAGGCTCACGAGGTCCCGCAGATTCTGGGTGACCTCCACCGAGCGGTGCATGAACTGGGGAACCGTGAGGTTCTCGCGCAGCGTGTAGTCGATGCCGTACAGGCCGCGCTGGTTGAGGCCGGAGAAGTAAAGCGCGGTTTCGCGAAGGGTCTTGCTCGGGACGGTTCCGGTGTTGATGAGCGCGCCGCCTAACAGGCCCTGCTTCTCCACCAGGGCCACGCGTTTGCCGAAGTAGGCGGCCTGCGCCGCGCCCTTCTCGCCCGCGGGGCCCGAACCCAAGACGATGAGGTCGAATTCCTGAGGGGCCGCGCTCACCGCCGCATTCTCGCAGAACGAAAAACGTCTCGAACCCCGCGAACCGTGAACGCCGCAGTGTAGGGGCACGCTGCGCGTGCCCTTGCGATGTCCGTGAACGCAGGTCCCGCCGGATGGTTCGTGCGCGAGACTGAACCGCATCCCGAGAAAGCAAGTTGGACACCCACGTCACCCCCGCGAAGGCGGGGGCCTAGCGCGAAGGTCCGTTCTCACCCGCGAAACTCGTGAACGTGAACGTCCGCGTGAGCTCCCGCCCGGTCGCTGAGCCGAGACCGAACGCAACCCGGTCGAAGCGACCACGCCATCCTCAGGCTTGGTAGCGGTTGCCCGCGGGGCCGAACGCCGATGTGGGCTCGCCCCGTCGGGGACGGCGGGTGCGTCGCACTTGGACGCGCAACGATGGAATCGTGTGCTCCTTACCCGCCTCGCGAACCGCGAACTCGCGAACCGCGAACTCGCAGACGGACTGTTGTGACTCGCTCTCGACGCCCCGTCGGGTGCGACCCACATCAGCGCCCGGCCCCGCTCCATCCTCAGGCCAAAGCCCAACTTCTGAACGTCCTCACCGCGCTGATTCAACGGTGAGAGCGGCCCGAAGCGCAGGCTCCCGTGTCGATGAC
>JANNJB010000806.1:0-3291 GCA_031405615.1 Vicinamibacteria bacterium
TGCGAAGGGTGTGATCTCGACCACTCGCGATCTGGAGGGCGTTCCTTTCGACTTCGACCCCGCCACCGGAGCCCTGGCGGTTTCGAGAAGCTCGCCCCTGTGGCGGCGGCCCCTCCCCCGCCCCTGATCAGCGCGCCTTGATCTGGAACACCCAGTACGAGTAGGCGGCATAGCGTCCCTCGAGGTGGAAGCGCGTGGTCCTTCCTTCCACCAGGGCCGCGGGAATGCGGTACACCACCTCGGTCCAGCCCGGCTCCAGCGCCACCCGCAACCATTCGGTCCGGCCCTTCGAGGTCGCCACCCGCAGGGCGCTTTCGGTCATGGGGAGATCCATGCGACTTTCCCCGCTCGCGTGCCTTACTCGTGATGCGGGGCTAGCGTTCGTACGCATAACCAGCCAGACATCCCCTGGATACGGTGTCGCGAGGCGCATCTCCTCCGTGCCGAGAATCACCCTGCCGCCGTCGGCAAGCTCAGTCCCTGCGTTTCGGCCCGTGCCTTCGTACTTGTCCAGCTTCAGCGCCGCGAAGAGGTTTCGGGTGCCGACCGCGGAGGTGAAGCGATAGTCGTGGAGGCGTTCATCGAGCGGGTCGGCGACGTTGAGGGAATCGACGAGGCTCCACTCCGCGGGCGGCTCCAGGCGGACGAGGCTGCGCTGCCGTCCGATGAGATCGGCGCGGGTTGGGTAGATGGCGAACTCCGCCCCGTCGAGCGAGGCGGTGACGAACACCGGAGGACCGCCTACGAGCGCGCCCCATGCTGGCGAACCCTCGATGTACGTCTCCTGGACGATGAAAAAGGGGGGCAGCTCCAAGGCTTCGGGCCGGCTCAGAATTTCGAAAGCCGACGCCTCCGTCTCGACGGGAAGAATCTCGGCGAAGCCAGGGGTGACCACGCCGCTGAGGTTCAGGCTGCGTCTGCCGGTTCGATACTCGATCGCGGTTCCGTTGCTGAGGAACGTGGCGCTCTCGGGCAGTCGGTTCTTGATGAAGGTGAAGACCGCCTCGTCCTTCCGATAAACCGAGTTGGCCGAGTCGGCGTACACGAGGGCAAAGCGGGTGACGCTGAGCGCCGCGAAGACGAGGGCGATCGCGCGAAGCCGCCGAAAAGCAGCGCCCGTCTGCAGACCGAGGGAGGCCTCCAGCGAAGCCGCCGCGTGTCCTACCCCGACGGAGAACAAGACGAGCAGTGGAGGCAGCGTGAAAAGAAGGTAGCGATTCGAATGGATCCCGATGTGAATCGATGGAGTGACGAGTAGAACCGTGGCGAGCGCGGCGGTGAGGAAAGCGCCGGCCCTCTTCATTTCCCGGGTCGGCCGGAGCAGTGCTATGAACACGAAGACGAGAAGGAAGGGCGCCGCGAAGTACGGCGCGTTCCCGGCCCCGAGGCCAAGCCGGTGCGAGGCCGGGTAAAAGCCAAGGAGAACGCCGCGTAGAAGATCGCTCCAGTACTCGATGGAGAACACCGCGGCCGAAAAGGCTCCCCAGTTCGCGGTGAGCAGTTTGTGGGAGAACGAGGTATTCGCGGCTGAACCCGTCAGCACACGCAAGGTAAGGGGGACCAGGAGGGCGAGAACGAGGGGGAGGAACCACATCGCCCGCGCCTTCCATTTTCCGGTGCGGCGTTGCCAGTCCCAGACTTTCCAGGCGGCCAGGCTCGCCACCAGTACCGCCGCTTCGGGCCGGGTCAGGGCCAGAAGAGATGCCGGCAGAACGAATTTTCGGGACGGGCCCTCCTCGGGATCCTCATCCATCAGCCAGGTTCTGAAGAGCCAGGCGCTGAGAAACAGGACGAGCGCTATGTCCGCGCCGTAGTGGAAGGACCAGGCAAGGGGGCCGTTGAGAATTACCAGCATCGCGCCGAAAAACGCGATACGCATCGAGCCCGAAAGGAGACGGCCGGCTCCATGTGCCTGGACCGCGGTCAGGAAGCCGAACACGGCCCCGGAGAGAATTGCGAAAGCGATGAGGCCCTCTCCGCGAATGCCGACAAAGTGGGCGACGGCCAGGAAGAGGGTGTGAAGAAGACTGGTGGCGCCGGTCGTCGGGGTTTCGCCCGGGTTGTATTGGAAGGGATGTCCTTCGGCGAACCCCTTCGCGTACTGCGCGATGAGGTAAAGGTCGGAAACCTGGGGAACGAAGTGGCTGTCCGTGACCGACAACATGGAGAGGACGTAAAGAGTCGATACTCCGATGCAGAGAAGAGTGATCGGGAGCAGCGGCGCTCTTTCGACCGGCGTCCCTGGTTCGTTCATGAACGCTGACCGCCTTTCCCGGTCAAAGGTTCGGTGCGCGCGGCCACCACATTGACCGAGCCTCCGCTCGGGATCCGCCGTTTGAGTTCCCGCGGTTCCGTCGGGAGGTGCCGCGCCGAGCCCAGCGGACGGAAACGGTAGCCGAGTCCGGTCAGCAGCTCAACCATGGCGTCGAACTTACTCTCGGGATGGAACACAAAGGGAGCAAGCTCCATCACGAGAACCGGCGCGTGTTTCTGGAGCAGGTCTAAAGCTCCGCTCAGCACCTCGAGTTCGTGTCCGTCCACGTCCATCTTGATGAGATGCACCACCGGGTCGCCGGATGCGGCGATCAGGGAATCGAGACTCATCGCCCGCGCTCCCAAAGCGCTCATCGAGCGACTCGCCGTCACGGCGTCGTCGGGCCGTGTTCCATCCACCGGCCAGCTCGCCGCGACAGGAGCCACCGGCGCCGCCGAACCGTTGGCCACCAGGAACGCCTGATGCAGCGAAACCCGGGGCTCGAGTTCAGGGTTCGCCTCGAGGTTGGCCCGCAGTTTCGCGACCGCGAAATCCGTGGGCTCGAAAGCGATCACCTGTCCCTCCGCCCCGACCAGGCGCGCGAGATGAAGGGTATGGGCGCCCACGTTGGCGCCGATGTCGAGGACGGTGTCGCCCCGCCGCACCCGCGATTCGAGCGCCCGGAGCGTGTCGAGTTCGAACGCTCCCCGCAGGTAGATTGTGAGGTCGATCCCCTCACGCAGGTCCAGGTCCCAGTGGATGCCGCGACGCTGGACGCGCACCCGGTCGGGCGCGCCTGTGGGGGCCCGGACGAGTCGCACGAAGCGATAGAGCATCGAGGCGACCCGGACCTTCGCGGCGGTGCTCAACATGAAACGGAGAGCTTCGAGCATCCGGGACGTAAGGTCAACCTAACGCTAAGCTCCTTTCCTCAACATGCCCGGCTTCGTCCTGTCGCCCGCCATTCTCGCGGCCTCCATCGCCCTGCTTTTCGGACTCATCGTGGGCAGCTTCGCCAACGTGGTGATCCACCGGCT
>JANNJB010000807.1:0-6915 GCA_031405615.1 Vicinamibacteria bacterium
ATGGGGCGGCCGCCCATCGCGTAGACGTCGGACAGGGCGTTGGCGGCGGCGATCGCCCCGTACTCCTCCGGGTCATCGACCACCGGCGTGAAGAAGTCGACGGTCTGAACCAGAAGCGATCCGTCGTCAAGGCGATAGACGCCCGCGTCGTCGCCGGTGCGGTAGTCGACGAGAACCCGGGGGTCGTTGGTTCGGGGTAGTTCGCCCAGGACCTGGGCGAGTTCGGCGGGGCCGAGCTTGCTCGCTCAACCCGCACTCTTGACTCGTTCGGTGAGCCTCAGAATCCTCGCGCGCTCGTCGGTCATTCTTGTATAGTTTGTTGTACTAAACCTGCTTGGTGCCCACGTCGGTCTGCCCGGCCAGGCTGGCGCCCTCTTCCACGACCAGGCGCGGAGCGTCAAGCGTCGCCTCCACCCGGGCCCCCGCGAGGATCTCGATGCGGTCGCGCGCATGAACGTGCCCGCGCACCCGACCGCGAATGGAGACCACGCCGCAGTCGATCTCGGCCTCCACGAAACCGTGCTCCCCGATCACGAGCATGTGGTCGGACACGATTCTGCCCCGGACCGTGCCGTCGATCCTGAAAGTGTCGCGGAAGCGAAGTTCACCGACAAATTCCGTCCCCTGATCGATGAAGCCATTCAGGTTCTCGGAAAAGAAGGAGGGGCGGGACATCGGGGTCAGCCTCTCACAATCCAGAGGTAGAGGCGGTTGAGCTCGGCTTCGTTCTCGAAGGCGATGCGGATTTCTCCCTTGCCGCGGTTCCGTTGGATCTCCACCCGGGCGCCTAGTTTCGCGCGGAGTTTCTCCTCCGCGGCCCGCGTGTTGGGATCCACCTTCTTGACTTTGTGCGCCTTCGGATTCCTGATCGCCCGCACGCGCGCTTCAACCTGTCTCACCGACAAACCCTGTTTGATCGCCTGTTCGGCGAGGTTTCGGAGCGCCGCGGAATCCTCGATCGGGAGAAGGGCGCGGGCGTGGCCAGCGGAGAGGGTTCCGCGCTGCACCTCTTCCCGGACCTCGGCGGGAAGCCGGAGCAGGCGGAGGGTGTTGGCAATGGTCGCGCGGTCCTTTCCGACCTTGCCCGCAAGGGCCTCCTGGGTCAAACCGAGTTCGTCCTGCAGTCGCCTCAGGGCCTGCGCCTCTTCGATCGGTGTGAGCTCCTCGCGTTGAATGTTCTCAACGAGGGCAAACTCAAGCACTCGATCATCGGCTACGGTTCGCACCACCGCCGGTATCGTGGACAGCCCCAGTCGCTCCGCCGCCCGGAACCGCCGTTCTCCAGCGATGATCTGATAGCGCCCGTTTGCGACCGGGCGGACCAGAATGGGCTGAACAATGCCGCTCTCTTGTATGGATCTCGCAAGCTGCTCGAGGGCCTCCGGGCGGATGCTCGTTCGGGGCTGGGCAGGATTAGGGTCAATGAGAGAGATAGGAACGAGCGATTCCGTCCCGGCGGCTCGCACGGCCGCGGTGGGCTGGGGCGTGGGCGCCTGCGGAATCAGGGCCGACAGGCCGCGACCGAGGGCCATTCTCTTGACGCTCATCTCACCGCCTCCTTCCCTCGTCGATCGAGGACCTCGCGGGCGAGACCGAGATACGACTCGCACGCCTTTGATTTGATGTCGTAGAGCAGGACCGGCTTTCCGAAGCTCGGGGCCTCGGCGAGACGGATGCTCCGGGGAATGGTGGTTCGAAACACCTGATCCCCGAAATGAGACCGTACGTCCGCGGCGACCTGTTGAGAGAGGTTGGTTCGTTCGTCGGCCATGGTCAGGAGGACCCCTTCGAGCGCCACTTCGGGGTTCAAGGCGGCGCGAATGCGTTCGAGCGTTCCAAGGAAAGCGCCCAGGCCCTCGAGTGCGAAATACTCGCACTGAATCGGGACCAGCACCGCGTCGGCCGCCGTGAGAGCGTTCACCGCCAGCAGGCCCAGGCTGGGCGGGGTGTCGAGAATTATGAAATCGAAGTGGGGCCGAAGGGACTCGATCGCGGCGCGAAGCCGGAACTCTCTCGACTCGCCCGCGGCCAATTCGACTTCCAGCCCGGCGAGGTCGGGGTCGGATGGCACCACCTTGAGGAACTGGATCTGGGTGTCGAGGGGAGGGGGGAGGGGGGCGCTCGAGAGAAGGGACTCGTACAGCCCGAGGGCTTTTTCGAGCCCAAAGCCCGAGGTCAGGTTCCCTTGGGGGTCGAGATCCACGGCAAGGACCCGTTTCTCCGCGACCGCCAGGCTGGCGGCGAGGTTGATGGCGGTTGTGGTCTTTCCAACCCCGCCCTTCTGGTTTGCTATCGCGATGACCCGGGCCATGTGTAAGCCCAGAATATCACTCCGGTTTTCGGGTGGTTTCACGTGAAACATTGCCGCTGGACCCGGGCTCCGCCCGGGAGCGCCAGCGATTCCGCCCCCTCGAGGTCCGGGCCGCCGAACACGAGGACACAGCCTCCCGGTTCCAGCAGGGGACACAGTCGCGCCGGCTCCAGACCCACCGCTCGCATGGTGATCGTGGCAGCGAGATCCCCGTGGTAGGCCTCGCTACGATCCCTAAACGCGGTGGTGTTCCGAAGGCCCATCTCCCGCGCCGCCTCGCGCAGGAAGGCCCAACGTTTGGCTCTTGGCTCGAGGAGGGTGAAACGGAGGTCGGGGCGAAGAACGGCCAGAATCAGGGCCGGCGAGCCGTTCCCAGAACCAACATCGATAACGTGGCCGTGGAGCAGCTTCTCCGCCCCCAGGACCGGGGCCACAAGCGTGTCAAACGCTGATTCCCGTGTCGCGGCGGCGGTCAGGTTGATCTTTGGGGCCCACCGCAGCAGGCAATCGAGGTATCGGTCGATCTTCTGTCGGGCCGGGCCTTGCGAAACCGGAGCCTGATCGGAAGACACGATGGTCGGGAACCCCTGATCGGTCAGGCGGCCGGCTTGCTCTTGGGAAACAGGTCCGGCCAGAAATACATGGCAAGGCCCTGCTGGACCATCGCCGCGACGTTGGAAATGAACCAATAGAGGTTCAGCCCGGCAGGCGCCCAGGCGAACATGCCCGAGAAAATGATGGGCATCAAAAGCATCATCCGTTGTTGCGCGGGATCCATGGCGGGCGCCGGCATCAACCTCTGCATCGCGATCATGGAGAGGCCGGAAAGGAGCGGTGTGATGAACAGAGGATCCTTGAGGCTCAGGTCCGGTATCCAGAGGAACGGCGCCCCCTTGAGGTCGACCGAGATGTCGAGCATTCGGTAGAAGGCAAAGAGAAAGGGCATGGTGAGCAGCGTCGGCAGACACCCCGCCGCCGTCTGTTTGACCATGTCGATGCCGTTCTTCGCGTAAACATCCGCGATCTCCTGTTGCATCTGCTGGCGTTTTGGATCGGTGAGCGAGAGGCGTTTGTATCTCTCCTGAACGGCTCGGATCTGCGGACCGACCTTCGCCATCTTCGCCGAGGAGAGGATGGCATAGTGTCGCAGCGGAGCGAGGGCCAGAGAGATCGCGATCGTGAGCAGGACGATGGCGACCCCGTAATTGCCTACCCTCGCATTGACCGCCCTCAGGGCGCGAGTGAGGGGAACAACGATGGGACCGATCCAGCTGCCGACCGGAACCACTCGTTCCAGCCCGAGCCCGAGGGATTGCAGGCGGTCGTGGTCCTTGGCGTCAATCGCCAGGAGAAACGGCGTGCCCACCAGCACGTGCACGTTCGATTCCTTCTCGTGTGTGGTAACGCCGAGCGTGGCATCAAAGCTTGCCCCTCCTTCCCGGGTCACGACCGCGACGAAATATTTATTCTCTATTCCGAGCACACTGGCGCGGATCGGCCTCGACGCGGCGAGGGCCCCGGGAGCGAGGCGGATCTCGCTTCCCTGATCATCGATCGCCACAACCTGCGGCGGAATGTAGCCTTGAAGGCTCTTCTCCTCGTCCGTCGCCTGGCCGAAGCCGGGACCCAGAAAGATCTGTGCGGGAACGGGGGCGCCGTTCAACTTGACCTCCGCCTCCACCAGGAACGCCCGGCCGTCCTTGATGGTGCGAATCGTCTTGCTGGCTTCGACCGATCCGTCCGAGAAGTCGAACCGGGCCCCTCGTTCAGCCCCCTGGGTCAGGTCCGTCACTCGGAAGGGTGCGTCCCGGAGTCGAGCGTCGAGGTCTGCCTTCCCGGTCACCAGATCCAATGGGCCGGGTATCGGATTGCCGCCCGCATGTGCTTCGACGGCTTTGCCCCGGGGGTCCTTGTATCGGTTGAGTTTCCAGGAAAGCAGTCGCGCGCCCTTCGAACTGAAAGCGATTTCGGCGTCGGCGGTGGCGATCTCGACGCGCCTTTCCAGGCCGCTGATGGCTGGAACGCTCGGAAGGGGCGTCGACTGGGCCATGACAGGGCTCGGCGTCCTGACGGGTTCGACCGTCTTCGTTTCCGCGAGGGGCGGGGCGGGTGTGGCGGTCGAGAGCGCCTGCCCCTGGCCCTCCGCGGGCTGGGGGTAGCGCGAGTTCGTCCACATTCTGAAACCAAGCAGAACCGCGAACGAGAGCGCGAACGCCAGGATCAAACGTCTTTCTTCCATTGGTTTCTTTCTTCCCGTTCCTCGGGGGTTGGTCTCAGGTCCTATCGATCACTTCGGGTACGGGATCGAAGCCCTGGCCGCCGAAGGGTCGACACCTGAGAATACGCCGCATGGCAAGATAGACCCCATACATGCCGTGTTTAACGAGGGCATCGCGGGCGAACTGGCTGCATGTCGGATGAAATCTGCAACTTCCGGTAAACAGTGGAGATAGGATCGTCTTGTAGGCATCAATGCAAAGGATCAAGACACCAACCGCGGCGCTTTCCAGCGTTGATCGCTTTCGAGAGGGCATCGGCGAGCGCGTTGGCTACCTGGTCGGCGGAAAGGGCTGCAAACCCGGGTTTGAGATTGACCACGATGTCATAAGAAGCCGACCCTCGGTACGTCTGTCTGTAGTATTCGCGAACCATCCGGCGGGCGCGATTTCGTTGAACCGAGCCGCCGATCCTTGTCGAAGCGGAAATTCCAATTCTCCCCGGTCCGCCCGCGGGAATGATCGCTACGCTGAGAACGCCGGTGGCTCCGCGACTGCCGTCCTTCAGGATGGCCGCGAACTCATCCCCCGTGAGAACCCGTCGTTCTCGACCAAATCGAGCCCCGGTGGGCGTTTGACGCGGGCTCTTAGGGGTTCGGGGTTTGGGCTTCGTCAGGCGCCCAGACGCTGGCGTCCCTTGGCCCGCCGTCTCTTGATCACGAGTCTTCCGCCCCGCGATCTCATGCGGACAAGAAATCCGTGCGTCCTTCTTCTGCGGCGATTGTTTGGCTGAAACGTTCTCTTCACTGTTTTATCGAGTCCTTGCGAAAAGTTAGAACCTGCGATGTTATCCATTATTGCGGTGTGCGTCAAAACAGGGCCTCAAAAGCGCCGTCGCGCCCGCGTTCGGCGTGTTATGGTTACCCTCCTCTCGCGAGGCAAAACTTCTTGCCCTGAGCTTGCTCTCCTAGGCTCTCCTGCCCGGCTCTCTTGGTTGATGCGGTAACCCCACTCTTGACGATGCGCTTTGGTTTCTAGTCGATGACGGTTTGGGATCGAGTCCTGGATCTTGTGGAGAAGGAGGGTCGCGTGAGCTCCCACTCCTTCGTCACCTGGTTCCGGCCCACGGCATTCCGCGCCTTCGACGGCACGGTCCTTTCCATCACGGTTCCAAGCGCCCCTTTCCGCGACTGGTTCTTGAAGAACTACTCGAGCCTGGTCGCGGAGATGCTTTCAAGCCTCGGTCACGCCGGCGTGAAACTTCACTGCGATGTCGAGGCCTTTGGCGGCGAGTCTTTGCCGGTCATCGAAGCCTCTTCCCTGAACCCGAAGTACACCTTCGAGACCTTTGTGGTGGGCGCCTCAAATCAGATGGCCCATGCCGCGGCCAAGGCGGTGGCGGAGGTGCCGTCAAAGTCCTACAACCCGCTGTTCATCTATGGCGGGGTCGGCCTCGGCAAAACCCACCTGCTCCAGGCCATCGGCCACTATCTGCTCAAGAGGAACCCCCGACTCGCCCTGACCTACGTATCGAGCGAACACTTCGTCAATGAAGTGGTCTCCGCCATCCGGTACGAACGCATCCTCCCCTTCCGGCAGCGTTACCGGGCGATCGATGTCCTGATCATCGATGACATCCAGTTTCTCTCCAACAAGGAGAGGTCGCAGGAAGAGTTCTTTCATCTGTTCAACACTCTTTACGAGGCGGGAAAACAGGTCGTCATCTCCGCGGATGTTCCCCCTAAGATGCTGACCGGTGTCCACGAGCGCATGCAGAGCCGCTTTTCGTCAGGCATGTCGGCCGATGTCGGGCCGCCGGACATCGAAACCCGCGTGGTGATCCTTCAGCGCCTGGCCGCGGCCGAAGACATACTGCTCCCCGACAATGTGGGCCTGTTCGTCGCATCCAAGGTTCGTTCGAACATCCGCGAACTGGAAGGCGCTTTCAATCGCATCGTGGCCCACGCGAGTCTTCGCGGGGTCGAGATAGACATTGACGTCGCGCAGGCCGCGATGAAGGATCTGATGGACGCTCCGGAGAAGCGCCTCTCCATCGAAACCGTTCAGAAGTTCGTGGCCGATCACTACAAGGTGAAGATCTCCGATCTCAAGGCCAGGAACAATTCCCGGAGCGTCACCATCCCCCGCCAGGTGGCGATGTATCTGGCAAAACTTCTGACCTCATCCTCGTTGCCGGAAATTGGCAGGGGCTTTGGAGGCAAGCACCACTCAACGGTGATTCATTCCATCCGGAAGGTTGAAATGGATAGGAAGGCGGATGCGGATTTCGACAGGCTTCTCAACACCCTTATTGCATCGCTTAAATAGCTTTGTCTTCCTCCTTTTTACTTTTCCACAACGCTCGCCGAAGCGCCCAGGCCGGATGAG